>PXAU01000184.1 GCA_003567075.1 Trueperaceae bacterium | reverse complement strand
TACGAGCCCGGCATCAACGCCTACCGTTGGATCCGCAACGGGACGCCTGCCAGCGACGCGTCGGACCAGGCCGTCATCGTGGACGCGGTGCTGGTGGCCTCCATCGAGGCGCGGCCAATTCCCGGCGACGCCGAAGGGCGGCTCTACATCCCCTTGCGCGGCGGCGACGCGACGCTGTTGGTGCGCGGCAAGGCGGTGACGGGACAGTGGTCGTTGCCGAGCGGCCAGGGCGTGCAGTTCGCCAGCGCCGACGGTCGCGTCGACCTGACGCCCTTCAGGTTGTGGGTGGTGTACACCCCGAACTACGAGCGCATCGTGGTCGAGTAGGGTCGCAGCCGCCTCGGCGACTCAACGCGCGATCAACTCGTCGAAGAATAGCCCACGCATGCGCAGGTGGTAGCCCTTCTCGTCGATGGTCACGTCGAGGTACGTGTACTCGTCACCGTGCCCGTTGGTGTCGAGCAGCACCGCGCGGCCCTGCGAGGCGATGTTCACACCGCCCCGCACCGGCGTGTGACCGTAGACGCCCAGGCGGTAGGGCGTCTGAGCCATGACGTCCTCCTCCTCGTAGATCCAGCGGCGCCGGTTCTCGAGGTAGAAGGCGTTGTCGTAGGTGTTGTGCTCCTGGAGCGGTCCGACGTGCGCGAGATGGAGCCCCTCGATGGCGAGTTCGCTGGGCCAGTTCACGATCCAGGCGCGCAGGTCGGCTGGCAGGGCGGTGCCGTAGCCGGGCTTCCACTCGAGGTGCGAGACGTCGTCGGTGCGCAGCGGCCCCTGGTCGTCGTGCACCGCGTTGTAGTCGTGGTTGCCCATGAGGATGGTCATGCGGCCCTCGGGCAGGGCCGTCTGGAAGCGCTGCACGTCACGCAGCAGCGTCTCCTGGGCCGCCTCGGCGGCCGCCAAGTGGCGCGGGTTGTACTCGTCGTAGCGGCGTACGTTGGTCAGGTCGGCGTAGCGTTGCCGGCTCTTGGCGTGCACCAGGTCACCGAGCAGGACCAGACGCGTGTCGTCGCGCGCCAGACGCTCGGTCGGCTGGTGCTGCTCGTCGGCCATACCGGCTTCACGCAGGATCCGCCAGAACTTCTCGGCCTGGGTGTGGACGTCTCCGACGACGACGACGTGCATCGGGGCGGGCGCTGCGTCGATCGCCGGGCTCAGCGCGTCGCGCGCGCTTCGAGGATGGGGAGCGGGTCGACCGGCGTGCCCTCCACCCGGATCTCGAAGTGGAGGTGGGGGCCGGTGACGTTGCCGGTGGCGCCGACGCGGGCGATGAGCTGGCCCGGCTCCACCTGCTGCCCCACGCTCACCAGGAGCTGCGAGGCGTGGGCGTAGTAGTACTCGGTGTTGCCGTTCTCGACGATCACCAGGTAGCCGAAGCCGCCGCGCCACCCCGAGAAGGTGACGGTACCGGCGGTGGCGGAACGGATCGGATCGCCGACGTTGCCGTCGATGTCGACGCCGTAGTGCATGTTGGTGCCGCCGATGCGCAGGCGCCGGTAGCCGAAGCGTGAGGTGATCTGCCCGACCAGCGGCCACACCATGCCCGAACTCGGCACCGTGGCCTGGGGCGCGGCGGCGGCCGCGAGCGCCTGGCTGGGCGCGTTGCCGGGCAGCACCCGGAGGCTCTGACCGACCTGCAGCCGGTCGCTGGTCAGGCCGTTGAGCTCCATGAGGGCGGCCACGGTCGTGCCGTGCCGCCGCGCGATGGTCCACAGCGACTCGCCGGGCCCAACCTGGAGCTCAGTGGCGGCCGGTCCGCCCACTGATGGCGCGCTGCCGTCGGCCGCCGCGACCGCGGCGTAGCGGCCTGGGATGGTGAGCGTCTGCCCCAACCGAAGCGTCGCTTGGGGATCGATCGCGTTGGTGCTGGCGATGGCGGCCACGGTGGGGTCGTGGCTGCGGGCCAGGGTCCACAGGTTGTCGCCAGGCTGCACCGTCACGACGAGCGGTTGCGGCGCAGGGCGATCCTGCGCGGCGCCGAGGACGAGCGCTTGACCGGGTCGGATCAGCGTCCCGTCGAGGTCGTTCCAGGCGATGAGGTCGTCGACGGAGACACCGTGCGCGCGGGCGATGTCGTAGAGCGTGTCGGCCGGTTGCACGGTGTAGGAGAGCGGTGCGGAGGGCTCAGCTGCGGCGGCCGCCTCGGCTTCGCTGGGCTCGACGGCCGGCGGCGCCTCTGCTTGCTCCGCGGCCGGCGCTTCCGCGTCTTGCGGCGGCGTTTCGGTGGCCGCCTCAGCGACTTCGGCAGCTTCGCTCGCGACGGTCGCTTCGGCGTCTTCGCTCGCTGGTGCCGCGTCAGCGTCTTCGCTCACTGGCGCTGCGTCGAGCGCGGCTTCGGCCGCGGGCTCTGGTGCGGGCTCCGGTGCTGGCGCTTCGGCAGCGGCTGCGGTTGGCGCGGGCTCTGGCACGGGCGCTTCGCCGCCGATGATCAGCAGCGCCTGCCCGGGCCGGATCGTGTCGCTGGTCAGGTCGTTCGCGGCCTGGATCGACGCGACCGTCACGCCGTAGGTACGCGCGATATCGAAGAGGGTGTCGCTCGGTTGGACCGTGTAGGTGTGGCGAACCTCGACGGTCGGCAGGCGTAGCACCTGGCCGAGCGAGAGCCGCTCGGTCGTGAGGTCGTTCGCCGCCATGAGCTCGGCGACCGTCGTGTCGTGCGCGCGTGCGAGGCTCCAGAGGTTGTCCCCCGGTTGCACCGTGATCTCTGCTGCGTGGCTGGCTGCCGTGAGGGTGGCGGCACAAAGCAACGAACAGAGGAGCGTAGCACGTCGTGACGACATCGGCGGCCAATCTATCACGTCGCTCTCAGTGTTGCCTAGCCTCGCATGTCCCGGCGTGAAACTCGGCACCTTGTTCCACGCCGGTCGTCGCGCACCTCATTGGTGCGGGTCGCGGGCGTCAGCCACGTGCATCGCGGGTGTCAGCCACGTGCATCGCGCTGATCGGGACTGAAGCCGAGCTCACGCTCGGCGATCTCCCACTGGATGCGGATGTAGGCCTCGATGTCGTCCGCGCGGCAGGTGCCGTTGATCAGCTTGGCTTCGAGCGAGGTGACGAGGCGCCTGAGGCTGCTCGTGCTGATGCTGGGGATGAGATGGTGCACCTCGCGTCCTCCCGTCCTCGGCCTGCTGCCATCCGCGCCTGGTCCGCTCCGCGCCGTCGCTCCGCACGGTCCTTGTGCCCCGACGTGCCTCGACGATAGGGGAGCGGCACTTACGGAATCGTGACGCGTGTGTGTCGGTGCCGTGCTGGCACGCTGGGCGGAGGCCCCGGCGTGCTGGGC
>PXAU01000404.1 GCA_003567075.1 Trueperaceae bacterium | reverse complement strand
GCGGTGGAGGGGCGCGCGTCGCGCCGCCCGCCGAGGCGCCCCGTCCGTCAGCCCGGACCCAGGAGACCACCATGAAGTACAACAAAGGCGCCATCATGCGCTCGATCGAGCAGCCCTACGTGCGCGACGACCACCCCGAGTTCGAGACCGGCGACACCATCCGCGTCGACTACAAGGTGGTCGAGGGGAACCGTACCCGCATCCAGGCCTTTGAGGGCGTCGTCATCGCCCGTCACAACGGACGTGGCGCTCGCTCGAGCATCACCGTCCGCAAGGTGTCGAGCGGCGAGGGTGTCGAGCGGATGTTCCCGTTGGCATCCCCTCTGATCGACAAGATCGTGGTGGTCCGTCGCGGCCGCAGCCGCCGCTCCAAGCTGTACTACCTGCGCTCGCTGCGGGGCAAGGCCGCGCGCCTCAAGACCGACGTGGCGCGCCAGGAAGCCGACCGCGCTGCCGTGCGCGCCGCGCGCAACGCCGAGAAGAACGGCTGAGCACGCACCACCGCTGAGCCAGACGAGCGCCGCGCCCTCGGGTGCGGCGCTCGTGTCGTGCAGGGGGTGGCGGGCGCTACCTCGCGGCGCAGGCCAGCGTCGGCAGGCGCGCCGCCTTCGGTGCCTGGGACGATGACGAGGACGGTCGCGACCTCCAGCGACGGCTGCGCGGCGAGTGGGACGAGCGGTGAACGCGCTCGTCGACACCAACGTCCTCGTCGACTGCCTCCAAGGCCTGCCGGAGGCCGCTGCCGAGCTCGAACGGTACCGAGCGCTCGAGGTGAGTGCCATCACGGTGGCCGAGCTCGTCGTCGGCGCCTCCACGCCGGCCCGTCTCGAAGCGCTGGACACGCTGCTCGCGGGTTGCCTGATCGTGCCGGTAGACGAAGCCGTTGCCCGTGAGGCAGGCCGTCTGCGCCGTGAGCGCAGGGTGCGCCTACCAGGCGCGCTGGTGTGGGCGAGCGCGCGCGTGCGCGGTAGCCTGCTGGTCACCCGCGACCTGGGCTTCCCCCGCGAGGCGCCCGAGGTGCGCCACCCGTACCGCCGCGCCTGACGTGCACGCCCGTCCGACGCGTCATGGTTCGGTGTTGAGGCGGTACACGTGCAGGTGCAACCGTTGCACCCCGCCGCCGGCGTCGGCGAGCTGCTGGACGGCGACGACGGGCCTGCCGTCGGGCGCCACCGCGAGGCCGCTCGGGTAGCTCGCCCCGCTCGCCGCGAGGGGCGTTCCCAGGGCGTTCCAGCCCGTCGTCGCTCGGCGCTGCACATGGTACTGATGCGTCGTTTCGCCCTCGACCTCGAGCGACTCCTGCCACAGCGCGACCAGGCGGCCTTCGGCGTCGCTCGCCAACGTGCCGAGGCGCACCGTCGCATCGCTCGACGTCCGCAGCGTGCCGCGACCGGTCCATGTCCCGATACCATCGAGCCACTGGACGACGTTCAGCACCGTCGCCGTCGGGGACTCCCGCACGAAGCCGAGGAACACGAGGCCGCCAGGCGTGATCGCGAGGCGGGGGAACGACACCTGATCGGCCGAGCCCCGAAGCCCAGCGCCGAGCGGCTCCCAGGCCGTCCCGTTCCAGCGGTCGACGAACACGTCGCGGCCGCTCCCCGGGGGCTCGACCTCCTCCATCCAGGCCACCAGCGGCCGACCGTCACCATCCACGACCAGGTGCGGCGACCACGCGTCCTGCCCCGGCACGCGTGCCCGCGACTCGCCGAGGTACGACCACGCCGCGCCGGTCCACCTGGCGACGTAAACGCGGCTCAGGCCGTCCTTGAACTCGCTCCACGCGAGCAGCGGCGCGCCGTCCGCGCCAATCGCGACCGACGCCCAGCGCGGCGATCCGTCGTCGGCCGTGAAGGGGACGTCGCCGAACGGCAGCCACGCGCTGCCGTCCCAGCGCTGCACCACCACGCCAACGTCCGCGACGGCCGTCGCGCGCACCCAGCCGACGACAGGGGTGTCGTCCGGCGCCAGCGCGAGCTCGTGGTAGCAATACATCGGCCCCAGGCTCCCCTCGTCGAGCGACCCACCCAGGAGCTCCCACGCCGAGCCGTCCCAGCGCTTGACGTAAAGATCCGTCGGTGGCCTCGTGTCGGGCAGATCCTCCAGCCACAGGACGACCGGGTCGCCGGCGCTGGTGAGGGCCATGCTGGCCGACTGGGTCGAGATCATGGGGTCGACGTTCAGGCTCTCGCCACCCATCAGCTGCCATGCCGGTAGCGACCACGTCCACGCCGCGGGCGCGATCAGGGCGTTGCCGGCCAGGTCGGTGATGGCGTCGCTCAGGACCAGTCGCAGCTCCGCCGGGCCTGTCACCGGCTTCTCGGGCGTGACGGTGAGCACGACGCCGGCCGCGTCGAGCTCGAGCGACACGTCGAGTTCGGTGCCGCCTAGGGTTTCGAGCACGACCGTGCCCGGTGCCACGGTGCTCGGTAGCAGCGCCTCGGAGAACGTGACGGTGATCGGCGCCGCATGCCACACGTTGTCGTCACCTGGGGGCGGGCGACGCTCGACGACCGTCGGTCGCGTCCGGTCGACGATCACCGTGCGCACCTCGCTCGCCACGCTGACCTCGCCGCGTCGCGCAGAGGCTTGCAGCGCGTAGCTTCCTTCGGGCTCGGCCGAGGTGTCCCAGACGTAAGTGTACGGCGGGCTGAGCGTCACGAAGGCCTCGCCGTCGCGCAGCAGCCGCACCAGGTCAGGCGTCCCCTCGACCGCAACTTGAACGGTGATGCTGCCGGCAACGTGGACGGTGCCGACGGGGCTCGTCAGCGTCACGCGCAGATCGGTGTCGTCTGGCGGGGGCGCCCCAGGCCCAGCGCAGGCCATGACGACGGACGCCAACAGCACGATCGCGGCCGCGCCGGACAGGCCGATGCAGGCGGTTCGGGAGCGAGGCGGTACCAGCATGGCCATACCTCCTACACGAATCCAGGGTCGTTTTCGTGATCGTAGCAGGCGTGGTGGCGCCAATGCGTGGCTGCGTTCACGGCGGCCGGCGTTCGAACCGGGCGTGGCGCCGGTGCGCGTCCATCGGGAACTGGCGCGGAGCGCCTCGCACGCCTCGTACGCCTCGCACGCCTCGCACGCTTCGTACGGTGGGGCCCCGCAGCGACCATCGAGGCTGTTCAACAATCTGCACTTAAATGAACATCTTTACACGGGCGCGGTGATCTGCATACCATGCGCATACGTCCTCGCACGGGACGGGCGTCAGCGGGACACCCGTCGACCGTGGGCGTCGAAGGTGCGTTCATGTTCATACAGACCCCCCGACTCCTCGTGCTCACCG
>PXAU01000255.1 GCA_003567075.1 Trueperaceae bacterium | reverse complement strand
GGTGGCAACCGTTATTCGACTTCGGTGGGGGGTACTTTGACGGGGTTTCATGGGCATATCCTCCTGGTCGATGATCCCCTGAACCCCCACCAGGCAGTCCGGGGCAATGAAATGGAAACGGCCAATAAATGGCTTAGTCAGACCCTATCCACCCGGAAAATTGAAAAGGCTATCACCCCGACAATCCTTATAATGCAACGACTTCACCAAAATGACGCCTCCGGTCATATGCTCGCGAAAAAGAAGAACATCCTCCATATCAGCCTGCCTGGCGAGATTCGTAATTTCTCCGATAAGGTCAAACCCTCAGAACTCAAAAACCACTATGTAGACGGGTTATTAGATCCTACAAGGATGCCGTGGCCTGTCCTTAATGACATGGAGGCAGACCTGGGGCAATACGGCTATGCTGGGCAGGTTGGCCAACACCCCGTACCACCGGGTGGTGGTATGTTTAAGCCCGATAATATCAAAATTGTGGATTCCCCTAGCAGTTTCTCCCAAGGCAGGCCCGTCCGCTATTGGGACAAGGCTGGTTCTGATGGTAGAGGCGCGTTTACAGCAGGTGTGAAGCTGACCAAACTTCGGAACAACCGTTATTGTATTATGGATGTGGTCAGGGGGCAGTGGAGTACGGATGAACGGGAAAAGATGATCAGGGCTACTGCTGAAAAAGATGGTGTAGATACAGTCATTTACCTGGAACAGGAACCGGGTTCAGGGGGTAAGGATTCAATTCTAAGTAGCGTACGGAATCTGGACGGGTTCAGTGCCCATGCGGACCGGCCTACAGGGGACAAGGTGTTCCGGGCTGATCCGTTCTCGGTCCAAGTCAATATTGGTAATGTGGAAATGTTGGAAGGGCCTTGGAATGGTGCTTTTATTGAGGAAATGCGGTTCTTTCCAAAAGGAACATATAAGGATCAAATTGATGCAGTATCAGGGGCGTACAGCAAGTTACACAAACCAAGGGCTGGTGTGTGGTAAGTGACCTAGATGAAACCTGAATGTGCTTGTATAATATAGAAAAAGGAGGAAAAATCATGGCTGAAGAAGAGACCTTTGTATTAGATGACAGTGAACTCAAGTACTCGTATTTCAGCAAGGTTTGTTCATTCTGTAAACATTTGATCCGGCCTAGAACCTGTCAGGCGTTTGAGGAAATCCCTTTGGAGATTTGGTTGGGTGAAAACAAACACCAAAGCTCATATCCTGGGGATCATGGCTTCCAATTTGAACGGGTTACAGCAGAGGAATTAGAATGAATAATTGGTTAGATAATTTTAAAAGGAATTTGTTGGAAGTCCTGTACCGGGCGGACCAACCAAGGGATGAGCGGGGTCGTTGGGTCAGTACAGGTGGTGGGGCTAGCTTTGTTCGGGATGCCTTACGATCCGGTGGATTTTCTTACCAGCCGATCGGCAAGATGTCCCCTACTTCTGGGTGTATGGTGTCCTTACACAGCAGGTTTGGCGGTGAATACATTGTGGAACTACCTGAAGGGGCTGCTGTCGATTCTGAAGAAGTCAGGGAAGTCGTACAGGCAGAACTTAACAAATACATCCAGAAGCATGTACAGTTGTTTAAGGAAACTCCCAACCTATACGCAGGTGGTTGGGTTGAAGAAGGTAAATTTTGTTTTGATGTAAGTGAGAATTTACCGGCTGATGATATGCGAAATGTTGTTATGACTGCAATGCAACGTGACCAAAGGGGGGTATACAATGTCGAAACAGGGGATTACATCCTTGAAGAAGACTACCACAAATTCTTATGACAGTAAGAAATTCACCTATGTCCGGTCACCCCGGTTCACACCGGATATGACTTCGGAAGAAGAAGCCAGGGCGATTAATGAGATGTCTGAGGCTATTGTGGATGCGGTGTTTGGGGTAGACTTCGGCAAGGAAACCAAGGAAAAGATGCGTAAGCAGTACGAAAAGAAGGATTAGGCAGATGTCCTGGGAAGACAAATTTAAGGGTAATCTGCTTCAGATCCTTTATCGGGCTGACCAGCCCCGGCATCCTGCAGGAAGCCCCCAAGGGGGCCAGTTTGCCCCGGCACAGGGGGCAGGGGGTGGTACTGCTGATGAAGTAGAAGCTAAGATCCAGGCCAAGGAAGCTGAAATAGTGGGCAACAGCTATGAAACAGCGATAATCCTGGACAAAGAAGGGAATGAACTGTTCAGGGTCAAGGGTACTTCCAGTTCTGTGACATTTGGACAGGGGGAACGACGTAGGATGAAAGATGCCATTTTGACCCATAACCATCCTGGTACTGAGTCTGGTTTTTCTTTTCCAGATGTCAACTTTATGCTTCAGAATGATCTTGCTGAAATGCGGGTAGTCACTGACAGTTATTCATATTCCATAAAACCTGGGGAAGATGTGTTGATGCCTGGGGAACTTGTCCTTACTTATAATCAGGTTGCCCAGGCGAATTATAACAGGCTCCGCACGGAAATTATCGAGACTGGGTACCTTTTTGACAATGACATATTTGATACCCGCTTTTTACATAACACTTGGACAGAAGTTGCTTATTTGTTGGGTATGCCCTACGAACGAACATCCCGGGGTAAATCATGAACTGGGAAAGTAAATTTAAGGATAACCTACTTCAGGTCTTGTACCGATCCGATCAACCAAGGGACGAAAAAGGTAGATGGACTTCAGGCGGGGTAGGAGTACCCCTTGGAACTGAAGACAAGCCTCTTGCAACCCACCTTGATGAATACTCAATAGACAGTACCCACCACTATCATTATGTTCGGAATACGCAGAAAGCCCCCAGTCCCGATCCTGATGATACTTTTGGTCAGCAGATAGAACCTGCGGGCAGGTATATGAGTCTTTTACCCCCAGAAAGTGTAGAAAGAAGTAAGGCCTACGTAGAACGGGAAGGAATCACTCACCTGGAACATGGAACCATTAAATTCGACAATCCCTTACTGTGGCCTAAAGAAGGAACAAGTAGAGAATGGAAGGAAAATTTAAGCCAGAAGTACGAAGGTCTGACAGGTAAAAAACTTTCAACAGCCATCAAAGCTGATGGATATGATGGTATCATTACAATAGAACAAGGACATCCTTCCGAAGTGATAAAACTCTAAAACCCTACTAAGTAAGGTAAATACGTCATGAATTGGGAAGATAAATTCAAAGATAATTTACTTGAGGTTTTATACCGGGGACAACCCCGTGATGAGCTAGGCAGGTGGACAAGCGGAGGGGCGGGGGCTTCTGGAGCGGAGGATACAAATGGGGGGTATCAATCCCCTTTTAAAGATCCTGATTTACG
>PXAU01000196.1 GCA_003567075.1 Trueperaceae bacterium | reverse complement strand
TATGGATGTGGGCTGGCTCTGCGTGGGACTGGCCCAGTGTGGATCAATGGGTGGAGTTTGGCAAGCCCCCCCGCTATAGTGTGCCCCGGCTGCTATTTGGCGAACACCCTGCCTTAGATGATGCCACCCGGCACCGTTTCAGAGTCAGGGCTACCGTCCCCCACCTGTCGATGGCCCTGCCCCCACTCTTTAAGCTCCGTGGGGCATCTGACTACAGGGGTGATCATGCCGATGCCCTGAAAACGATTGAGGTATGGCGCGCCCTGGGCGCCGATGCCACCCTGGCCATTGTGCCGGGGGGGCACAACACCATCGGACCAACCGATTCACTGTTACACTTTTTTACGCGGCATGTGAAAGATACCAGGCCATCCATCCACCAAAACAGGAACCCTGCCAGAACCGCAGAAATCCTTAATGACCTGGAGGAGTATAAGGCCGCCATCGAAGTGCTTGTCCAGGCGAACACACAGGATCACGGATTCACCATACCATCTGGCCATTGGCTGATCCTGCACGACCAATCCCTACTTTGGAACCCCGATGGCCAGGGCTGGACAGAAGGTGAACGGGCCGAACTTACAAGGGCAAAACAGGAACTGGCCAGGCTGGAGGCCGCCTTTGCCAGAGAGGAAGCCGGGCAAACAGACTGGTTTCGAACCGCAGAAGCAGCAGACAATGCCATGAAACTGGGCCTGGATGACCCGGAAACAGAAACACTTCGCGACCAGGCAGAAATGATCCTGGCTGAAGAAAATGAAGCTTTCCAACGAATGCAAAAAGCCAATGAACACTGGCACCAGGGTGAAAAGGAGGAAGCCTTGAGCCTTCTCAGGGATCATCCAGACAGCCGCATCACCCATGCCTACAAACGGATCAATAAAACACAGACACCTGCAAGGCCGGAGTGGGCCGACCAATGGGGAGTGGATATTTACGGGCAATGGGCATCCATTAGCCTGGGTCATGGGGTCTGGATGCGCTTCAGGCATGTTCCACCTGGTATACGAACCCTGCCAAATGATATACAATACCGCAACACAGCCAGCGATCCATGGGTGACGAAAATAGCCATTGATCAAGGCTTTTGGCTGGCAGAAACAGAAACCACTGTGGCACAATGGCATGCCGTTATGACAGACAGTCCTGACCAGGTTCGCAAAGAAAACAGCGACCACCCTGTTGCATTGATCGATTACCTGCAGATCACTGACTGGCTGAAGGTCGTGAATAAGAATTACCCGGACATCACATTCCGGTTGCCCACTGAGGAAGAGTGGCTGTTTGCTGCCTTTAGCCCTGACCATAAACACCCTTCAGCCATGTTTGCCGCTGTACACGCCTTGTCATCAGACAAGAAGAGCCCACAGGCCCTGTCAGTTTATCACACAGCACCAGACATGAATGGCTACTACGGCTTGCTGGGCGGAGTCATGGAGTGGACAGCATCACCGGGGCATTCCCTGGCCCATGTGACTGATGAGGATGGCAACAGGATCACCATCGCCTACCCCATCGCTCGCGGCGGAGCCTGGTCAAACATGCCGCACAGCCTTGACTTGGGTCACCGTATGCAGCACAGACATGGCAACCAACAGCACGACCTTGGGTTCAGGGTGGTTGTCAGCAGTGACTTGGGTAGCAGTGATTGGCTGGAACAGATCATAAAAAAAATTGAATAGTCGTTATTGTAAGTCGAAGGTCGAAAGTAAAAGAAACTAAGAACATAAAACATAAATGCATGAAGTACCTGGTTATTTTGTATTTGTTTATTCTGATATCATGCAAACCGGATCATGAAAGGCCGGTCGAGATCAGGGGGTGGAACATCCTCTCACATCATGTCGAAAATGCCCTGGAAGTGATCAATGCCAGTAAAGATTACGATATAAACCACCTGGAGTTGTCTCATCACCTCATTATGGATTTGAAGCACGTCAGAACTGACTGGCGGCAAGCGTCCACCAATCTTTTGATAGATAGTGCGCATCATGCGGGCATTTAAAATGTATTTGTGTGGGACAGGGCATTCTATCATTTGGACTATTATCCCGCCAGGTTCCTCGTCGACTCTGTCAATGACAGACGGTTGAATCTGGATGATCCCGCCTTTTGGGCATGGTTTAAAGAGGATTACAGGGATATGTTTTCATTGATTCCAAAGGTTGATGGGATCGTGTTCACTTTCATCGAAACGAGGTCTCGAATTCAGAATCAATTCTCAGAAAAACTCAATGACTACCAGAAAATGGCAATGGTTGTCGACTCACTGGCCAGCCTGGTGATCGATGAACTTGGAAAAAAAATGCACATCCGAACCTTTGTCCACACCCAATGGGACAAAGAGGTTATTCTGGGCTCCTTATCCTATATGAACCATCCTGACCTGGTGGTCATGGTGAAAGAGGTCCCGCATGACTTCTTTAACTTTCATCCGGTACAGGACTATGTTGAAGACCTGAAATACCCTGTAATCATCGAATTTGATGCCGCCCATGAGTATAACGGTCAAGGCATCGTAGCCAATACGTTCACACAGCTCATCCTCGACCGGTGGTCACATTACATGAAACTTGACAATGTGATCGGATATGTAGCCAGAACTGACCGGTATGGAACGACCAAGATCATCAACCGGCCATCCGAAATACTTCTTTATGCTTTGCACAGGGCCACACAAGACACCACCATCACAGAAGACCAGGTATGCAGGGAGTTTATTGGTGAAAGGTATGGCAAGGAAAGCATCCCATACATCAAACCTGCTTTTATATCGGCCATCGATATCAACAATTCCAGTTTTTATACCCTTGGCACCAACACCACCGATCATTCAGCATTGCACATTGATTATATCAGCAGCTATAACCGCTATGTCGCTGGCAGGTGGTACGATCCACCGCTTGTATATATCGGACATGATGTAAACAAAGAGTTTCATTACTTTAAAGATGTAGTAGAACATCTCTCCCCCAGAAAATATAAAAACATTGGCGGCCGTTTTTATTATGAAAACCCGGAAGTGTTTGAACAGGGGTGGGTAAGCTATGAGGAAAAAATGAATACCACCTATCTGGACTATATCCTGGCGGAAAAAGATTATTCTGTTCGAACAGCCCGGGAAGCCCTGGCTTTGATCAGACAGGCAGAGCCATATGTAAATGATAAAGAGGCTTACAAAGACCTGTATGAAACCTTTTACAGAACCTTGATGATTGCCAAATTGCACAGGGCGGCACACAAGGTTTACTTTGGTTACCGGGTATATGTGCAAGACACGGCGCGTTACCATCATGATATT
>PXAU01000183.1 GCA_003567075.1 Trueperaceae bacterium | reverse complement strand
GGCAAGGTCCCCGGGCGCGTGGGGGTGATCTCGACGCTCGAGGACCACGCCTTCGCGCTCGAGGCGGGCGAGCGCCGTTCGGGCGCCATCCCTGGTTGGAGCGTGCAGAAGATCAAGCGCTCGGGCGCCCAAGGCGTGAAGGTCCTGGCCTGGGACCGTCCCGACGTGTCGGCCGCGACCCGCGACCACCAGGACAGCTTCGTGGCCGAGGTCGGACGCGCCTGCCACGAGCACGACATCCCCTTCGTGCTCGAGCTGTTGCTCTACCCCCTCCCCGGCGAGGACGCCGGCAGCGTGGAGTACGCCCGCGCCAAGCCACGCCTGGTGCTGGACTCCGTGCGGCGCTTCGCCGACGAGCGATTCGGCGTCGACCTGCTCAAGCTCGAGTTCCCAGCCGAGCTCAAACGGACCGCCGAGTTCGCGGCCGGCGCCTTCGATGGCCGGGGCCGTGAGGCGGTGTACGACTTGGACGAGGTCCGTGACTACCTGAGCGAGCTCGATGCGGCCACCTCCGTACCGTGGGTGCTGCTGTCGGCCGGCGTCGGCCCACACGAGTTCGCCTTCAACGTCGAGCTCGCCTGCCTCGCCGGCGCCAGTGGCTTCCTGGCCGGCCGCGCGATCTGGTACGACGCCCTCGAGGCCTATCCCGACCTGGCGACGGTACGCGAACGTCTGGAGCGCATCAGCGTGCCCTACTTGCGCTCGCTCTGCGCGATGGCCCAGCGTGGTCGCGCCTGGACCGAGCACCGCCGCTACGCCGACGGCGTCGGCGTGGCCGGTGCGGGCCCGACCTGGCACGCGGAGTACGGCACGTGAGCGCCGACGTCGACCAGCGTGCCGCCGCGCTGGCGCCGGAACCCGAGGACCCGCTGCCCAAGCCTCGCGATCAGGCCTCGCGACTCGGCGTCCTCGTCGTCGGCGCCGGCGACATGGGCGTGCGCCACGCCCAGCACTGGCAGGCCGTGGGAGCCCACGTGGTCGCCGTCGTCGATCCGGAGCTGGATCGCGCCGAGGCCGCGGCCGCGCGTTTCGGCGCCGAGGCCGGCACGGCGCCGGAGCCCTTCTTGGCCGATCCGGCGGTCGACGTCGTGTCGGTGTGCACACCGACCTACCTGCACGCCGGTTACAGCGTGCGGGCCCTCGACGCCGGCAAGCACGTGTTGTGCGAGAAGCCCGCGGCGCTGACGTTGCGCGATGCGTTGGCCATGCGCGACGCCGCCGAGCGTTCCGGCAAGGCGCTGCGGATCGGCTTCATGCGTCGCTTCGACCCCGCCTACCGGACGCTGATGGCGTACGCCGAGCGCGCCGGGCGGCCGTTGCTGGCCCAGGCGACGATCACCGCTGGGGTGCGACCGAAGCGCCTGATGCACGACGCGCTCGCCAACGGCGGACCGATCATCGACATGTGCTGCCACGTGTTCAACCTCTGGGACGCCATGTTCGGCGGCGAACCGAGCACCGTGAGCGCACGCGGCTACACCTTCTCCGACGACAAGCCTGAAGTCGCTGGCATCGCCCAACGCGCGCTCGACAGCGCGCTGATCATGCTCGAGTACGAGGGCGGCTCGGTCGGCCAGATCCAGGTGTCGTGGGGCCTGCCCGCAGGTATCGAGCCGGTCGAGCGCCACACCTACGTCGGTCCGGCAGGGCTGGTGACGGTCGACTGGAACCGTCACATCACGCTGCGCGACGCCTCGGGCGTGACGCGCTGGCGCACCCAGGGCATCGACCCGTGGCGGGCCGAGATCGAGCAGTTCTCGCGTGAGCTGACCGAAGGCGCGCCGCGCGAGGTCCCCGACATAGCCGACGGGATCGCTGCACTGCGCGTGTCGCTGGCCGTCCTCGAAGCGATTCGAGAACGGCGCGTGACGGTGCCAGCCGAGGTCGCCGACCTGGAGAGCCTGCCGGCCGAAGACAGCGACAACCAGGAGGTACACGCATGAACAGGCCCGCCGACAGCGTTCCAGACGTGCTGCGTGCGCGCGGCTCGAGCGAGGAGTTGGCGCTCAAGCAGGCCCGGCTGCTCGAACGCCTGCGGGAGCGAGGTGCGGGCGCAGCCGTCGTCGGTCGAGCCGACACCCTGACCTGGCTCCTCGCTGGCGCTGACCTGCTGGTCAGCCGCCAAGCCGGTCCCGTGGCCGAAGCCGTGGTGCACGAAGGCGGCGTCGAGGTCGTCACGAACCGCATCGAGGCCGAACGGCTGCGGCTCGAGGAGCTCCCCGACGGCTGCACGGTCCACGCCGAGCCGTGGGAGGCACCGGAGCGCCTCGCGGCGCGCAGCCTGGCGCTTGCGCGCGAGCGCAGCGGGAACGGCGTCGTCACCGACGACGCCGAGCTCGACATGACCGAGGCGCGTTGGCCGCTGCTGCCGATCGAGCGCGAGCGCTTGCGCGCCGGTGGCCACCTCACGGCGCGGGCCCTCATGGACGTGGCCTCGCGCTTGTCGCCCGAGATGCGCGAGCACGCCGCGGCAGGCCTGCTCACGGGGGCGCTGCGGGAACTGGGCCTGCACGTGCCGGTGGTGCTCGTCGCCGGCGCCTCGCGGCTGGGCACCGTGCGGCACCCCGTCCCGACCCACGCGCGGCTCGGCAGCGCGGCGCTGCTGGTCGTCTGCAGCGAGGCGCGCGGCCTGGTGAGCGCGACGTCGCGCCTGGTGTGCTTCGGTCCCGAGCCCGGCCCGGTCCGGGAGCGGCTCGAGGCCGTCCTCCAGGTGGAAGCGGCCATGCTCGCGGCCACGACCCCGGGGACGACGATGGACGGCGTGCTCCGCGCCGCACGCGATGCCTACGCAGCCGTGGGCTACCCCGAGGCCTGGCGCGATCACCACCAGGGCGGTCCCATCGGCTACCGGCCCCGCGAGTGGTTGGCGTTGCCGGGCGACGAGCGGCCGGTGCGGCGCGGCGCGGCCTATGCCTGGAACCCGTCGCTGCCGTGGGCCAAGAGCGAGGACACCTTCCTGCTGGGCGAGGACGGCCTCGAGAACGTCACCTGGGACGAGCGCTGGCCGAGCCTCACCATCGACGGGCGCCAGCGCGCTGACGTGCTCGAACCGTGAACGCCGAGGTGCATGCTGCCGCTGCCAGCGCGCCGCTGGGCGTCGGACTCGTCGGCGCGGGCCGTTGGGCGCACGTCCACCGCGCCACCCTCCCCCGCGGTGGCGCGCGTCTGGTCGCCGTCACCACCGGCAACTGCGAGGAGAACGAGCACGTCCAGGCCGAGTGGCGCGTCCCCTGCACCACCGACCTGGACGCGATGCTCGCGCGTCGTGAGGTGGAAGCGGTCATCATCGCCAGCCCGAACGACCTGCACG
>PXAU01000383.1 GCA_003567075.1 Trueperaceae bacterium | reverse complement strand
GCGCGCGTTTGCTAGACTCATGGCACGAGCGTGGTGGATGTAGCTCAGTCGGTTAGAGCACCGGATTGTGGTTCCGGGGGTCGAGGGTTCAAATCCCTTCATCCACCCCACCTACCCCCACGGGGCGCGGCCTCGGGGTGGCAGGCCTCGGGCGAGGATGGCGGAACTGGTAGACGCGCCAGACTTAGGATCTGGTGTCTTTGACGTGCGGGTTCAAGTCCCGCTCCTCGCACCATCACGGCCGTCGCTCCCGAGTCCGCGCCCCGTCGCGCACGGGTCCCCCCAGTCCACACGGACGCAGCACGCACCCCACCCGCTGGGTGCGCTGCCTGCCGAACGAGAGAGGACCGCATGGAAGCGCAGCTCAAGGAGAAACAAGACGTCAGTGCCACCTTCACGGTGACGGTTCCGGCGACGGTGGTCGACGCGGCGTTCGAGCGCGTCCTCAGCACCCTGGCCCGCCAGGTTCGCGTGCCCGGGTTCCGACCGGGACGCGCACCGCGCGGCGTGCTGGTGCAGCGGGTCGGTACCGAAACGCTGGCCGAGGAGGTTCGCGAGGCGCTGGTCGACGAGCACTACCCGAAGGCGGTGCGAGAGCTCGAGCTGATGCCCGTCAACGCGCACTTCCACGCCGACCCGCCGGTCGAGGGTGCCGACTTCACCTTCGAGGTCCACGCCGACCTCTACCCCGCTTTCGACCTGCCCGACCTCGACGCGATCGAGCTCGACGCGACGGTGCCCGAGCCGAGCGACGACGACGTGGTGCGCACCATCGAGCGGCTGCGTGAGGAGCACGCGACGCTGGTACCCGTCGAGCGGCCGGTCGAGGCCCTCGACGTGCTCACGCTCGAGACCCTGGGCGAGGGCGGCGGCACGATGCCGGTCGATCTCTCGCGTACCGAAGCCCATCTGGTCGAGCAGTTGCGGGGCCTGAGCATGGGCGACGAGATCACCCTCGACCTGGGCCCGGACCCGAGCGAGGAGACCGGCGACGCTGGTGGCGGCGCGGCGGGTGCCGACAGCGCAGCCGCCGACACGCCCGCAACCGAGGCATCCGCCGACGACGCGCCCGCCGACGCCACAGCCGACGACGCTGCCGGCAGCGCCACCCCAGCGCCGGACAGCGGCGACGGCTCGACCTCCGAGCCTCGACGACGCTCGCTCGCGGTGCGCGTCGTCGACGTCAAGGCCAAGGAGTTGCCCGAGACAGACGACGCCTTCGCTGCCACCCTCGGGTTCGACTCGTGGGAGGCGACGCTGGCCGAGATCCGCACGAGCCTGGCGGCCCAAGCCGACCGCGAGGCCTTCGCCCAACAGCGCGAGGCCTTCGTCGAGCAGCTCATGGCCGCGACCGAGGTCCCGCTGCCGCGCTCGCTGGTGGCGCGCCGGCAACGCGCCTTGCTCGACGAGCTGGCCGAGGACCTCCAGCACCAACGCCAGATGACGCTGCAGGACTACCTGGCCGAGCTCGACGCGCGCGACGCGCGCGCCGGGTTCGAGGAGGAGCTGCGGCAGGCTGCCGAGCGCGCGGTGAAGCGCGATCTCCTGCTCGAGGCGTTGCTCGAGCGGGTGGGCACGGCGATCAGCGACGACGAGTTCGACACCGCCGTACGGATGATGGCGGCACGCGAGCGCAAGGACGTCGCCCGCTTCAAGCGGGAGATGGGCGACGAGTGGCTGCAGAACTACCGTTTCCTGCTCAACCGCGATCGGGCGGTGCGCGAGGTGGTGGCGGCGAAGACCGGCCGTGACCAGAGCCCGGACCAGGCGGAGGCCCAGCAGCAGGCCGGGGCCGACGGCCCGCCGCAACCGGCGGACCAGGGCGAGGCAGCCTCCGACGAGTCGCTGGACTCGCACCCGAACCCCTGAACGAACCCGTCAGCGAGCCGGCCCCGTGCGACGGCCGCGGGCGTGCCCGTCAGGGCGCGGCTGCGGCACCCGCGCCACGGCGGCGGGTTCGCCGCTGATAAGGTATGGGCATGCCACTGATCCCGTACGTCATCGAGCAGACCGGTCGTGGCGAACGCATGTACGACGTCTACAGCCGGCTGCTCAAGGAACGCATCATCTTCCTGGGGAGCGCGATCGACAGCGAGGTCGCCAACGTGATCGTGGCGCAGCTGCTGCTGCTCGAGTCACAATCGAGCGAGCAGCCGATCAACATGTTCATCAACTGCCCGGGCGGCGAGGTGTACGCCGGCCTGGCGATCTACGACACCATGCAGTACATCTCGGCGCCGGTGCACACGAACTGCGTCGGGATCGCCATGAGTATGGGGTCGGTCATCCTGATGGCGGGCACGCAGGGACACCGCGTGGCGCTCCCTCCCTCGCGCATCATGATCCACCAGGGCTCGGCCGGGTTCCGCGGCAACACACCCGACCTGGAGGTGCAAGCGCGTGAGGTGTTGGCGCTGCGCGACGTGCTCGAGTCGATCTACGAGCGGCACACCGGCCACAGCCGCACCAAACTGCGCCACGACATGGAACGCGACAACTTCATGAGCCCCGACGACGCACGCTCCTACGGGCTCATCGACACCGTCGTCGAACCGAAGGTGCTCGGCCGCTTCGGCGAGCCCGACGCTGGCGGGTCATGAACGTGGCCAGCCGCTGCAGCTTCTGTGGCAGACCGGGCGCCGAGACCCGCAAGCTCGTCAGCAGCGCCGACGGCCAAGCCGCCATCTGCAGCACCTGCTTGGAGCGCGGACGCGAGACGCTGGCGACTGCGGGCCGGCAAGGTCGTCCCCTGCGCCTTCCCACGCCGCGCGAGATCCGGCACCAACTCGACCAGTACGTCATCGAGCAGGACCTCGCCAAGCGCACGCTGGCGGTGGCCGTCTACCAGCACGTCAAGCGTCTCCAGCACCCGGAAGCCGACCTCCAGAAGGCCAACATCCTGATGGTGGGCCCCTCCGGCACCGGCAAGACGTTGCTGGCCCAGACCCTCGCCAAGGCGCTGCAGGTGCCCTTCGCCATCGCCGACGCGACCACCCTCACCGAGGCCGGCTACGTCGGTGACGACGTCGAGAACATCGTGCTGCGGCTCTTGCAGGTGGCGGACTACGACGTCACCGCGGCCGAGCGCGGGATCATCTACTTGGACGAGATCGATAAGATCGCGCGCAAATCCGAAGGGCCCTCGATCACCCGCGACGTCTCCGGCGAGGGGGTGCAGCAAGCGCTGCTCAAGATGATCGAGGGCACCGTCTGCCACGTGCCCCCGCAAGGCGGTCGGAAGCATCCGCACCAGGAGCTGATCCCGGTCGACACGGGTCAGATCCTGTTCGTGTGCGGCGGCGCCTTCGAGGGGCTCGACGACATCGTGCGTCGACGCGTGGCGGTGAGCCGCGTCGGGTTCCAGGTCGAGCGCGACGACGGCGACCAGAAGGTGGCCGACGCCGAGGTGCTGCCCGAGGACCTGATGGCGTACGGCCTCATCCCCGAGTTGATCGGACGTCTGCCCGTCACCGTGCGCCTTCACGAGCTGAGCGAGGACGCCCTGGTCGACGTGCTCACCCGCCCCCGGAACGCGCTGGTACGTCAGTACCAGGAGGCCTTCGCCCTCGACGGGGTCGACCTGGTCATCACCGAAGCGGCCTTGCGCGAGGTAGCGCGGCGCGCCCAGGGCCGACGCACCGGGGCGCGAGGGTTGCGCTCGGTGCTCGAGCGCACGGTGGTCGAGCTGATGTACGAGATCCCCGGCAGCGACGTGACGCGACTCGTGCTCGACGCCGACGACCTGGACGACCCGCTGCGTGCGCTGGAGCGTGCCGGGCGACGGCGTACCGCCTGAGGCGCCGCAGAGCGCCTCAGCCTTCGGCGCCGACGGCCTCCCCACGCGAGCGACGCAGCGCCAGCGTCACCCGCCGCACCGCCTCGTCGACGGCTGCTTCGTCCAGGTGATCGCCGAGACTGAAACGCACGCTCGACGCCGCCTCGGCCGACGGCAGCCCCATGGCGGTGAGCACGTGGCTCGGCTCGACGCTGCCGGCCGAGCAGGCCGACCCGGCGCTGGCGAGCACGCCGGAGGCGTCGAGGTTCATCAGCAGCGTCTGCCCGTCGACGTCGGCGAAGCGCAGGTTGCTGTGCTTCGGACCGCGCGGAGCGCCGCCGGCGTTGACCGTCACATCCGCGAGGCCGGTCAGCGCCACCTCGAAGCGATCGCGCAACGCGCCGACGCACTCGGCGCGACCCTGCCAGGCGGCGCTGCGCTCGGCGGCCAGGCCGAACCCGACCACGGCCGGCACGTCCACCGTACCGCCACGAAGCCCGCGCTCCTGCCCGCCGCCGGATTGCTGCGGCACGATCGTCACGTCTTCGGCCAGGACCAGCGCACCGCAGCCCTTGGGCCCCTCGACCTTGTGGCTCGACAGCGCCAGCATGTCCGCCCCCAGGGTCGGGAGGTCCACCGCCTCGTAGCCGAAGGCCTGGACCGCATCCACCAGCACGCGCACGCCGCGCGCGTGGAGCTCGGCGCGCAGCGGCGCGAGGTCGTGACGCACACCGGTCTCGTTGTTGACGCGCATCAAGGCCACGAGGAGGGTGTCGGGCTGCAGCGCCGCCAGCAGCGCCTCGTGCGACACGCAGCCGCGGTCGTCGGGCCGCAACCAGGTCACCTCGGCGCCGCGCCTGGCGCAGGCTCGCAGCGCCTCGCGCACGGCGGCGTGCTCGCTGAGGCAGCTGACGACGTGCGCCGGCGACCGCTCGGCCAGGTAGCCCCGAACGGCGAGATGCAGGGCCTCGGTGGCGCCGCTGGTGAACACAACCTGGCGGGGTCGCACATCGACCGCCGCGGCCACGCGCTCGCGAGCGTCCTCCACGGCGCGCCGAGCGAGGCGGCCCGACGCGTGCACCGAAGCAGGGTTGCCGGCTCGCTGGCTGAAGTACGGCAGCATGGCGGCCAACACGTCGGGATGCACGGGGGTCGTGGCCGCACGATCGAGGTCGAGGACCCCGAGCGTCGCGGCGCTCACGACGCCTGGTTGAAGGTGCTCGGAAGCGGTTCGAGGTGCAGGAAGCCGCGCCTCCGCACCAGATCGGCCAACGTGGTGCGCCGCAGGACCGTCCGGACGGCCTCGTCCACCTCACGCCACAGCGGCTCAGTGGAGCACTGCCCGGTGCGCTCGCAGTTGCTGTCGTCGTCGATGCAGGTGACGGGGGCGACGCTCCCCTCGAGCAGCTCCACGATCTCGAGCGTGTCGATATGGTCGAGCGGGCGCCTCACGCGGTAACCGCCGTGCGCACCGCGCACCGACTCCACCACGCCGGCGTTGCGCAGCAGCGCGAAGATCTGCTCCAGGTAGGCCTGCGACAGCTGCTGGCGATCGGCGACCGTCTTGAGGCTGGTGGGACGCTCGCCCCCCATCGCTACCTCGACGAGGGCGCGCATGCCGTACTGCGCGCGGGTCGAGATCCACATGCCGATCCTCCTCGGGCCGCGCTTCGGGCGGCCTGCCACGAGTATAGGCGGCTCGTCGCGACCGCGGCCAGGGCACACGCGACGGCGCACCTCGCCGACTCACCGCCGCAGGAACGGCAGCGGGTCCAGGGCCACACCGTCATGGCGCACCTCGAAGTGCAGGTGCGGACCGGTGGAGGCGCCCGTCGAGCCGACCAGGCCCACCACCGCTCCCTGCGCGATCCGCTCGCCCAGCGCCACGTCGATGCGGCTCAGGTGCGCGTAGCGGGTCTCCCACCCGCCACCGTGCTCGACGACCACCAGGAAGCCGTACGCGCCGACCCATCCCGCGCGCGTGATCACGCCACCGCGCGCGGCCCGCACGGGCGTGCCGCTGGCCGCGGCGATGTCGATGCCACCGTGGAAGCGGTTGCCGGCAACCGAGATCGAACGCCAGCCGAAGGCCGAGCTGATCCGCCCCTGGACCGGCCATAGGTAGTCGTTGCCCACCGGGTCGATGCGGGCGCTGAGCTCGGCCGCCCGCGCCAGCACGGCCAGTTGCTGACGCTCGTGCGCCGAGCGCACGTCGGCGCTGGGCGCTCCGGCCGCGACCACCGGGTCGGCGTGAACCGCTGGCGCCAGGCAGAGCACGAGAAGGGTCAGCGCCGCGAGGGCGCGAAGCGCCGCGAGGGCGCGAAGCGCAGAGACGGCGCTTCGCGCCCTCGCGATCGCCCGCGCACGCCGGCGCGCACGAGTCGAGGTCCACGGCACGGTGCGCCGGCGGAGCGGCGCGACCGTGCCGAGGCTCATCGCGCCTCAGCCTTGGCCGAGGGTCGACAGGAACTCGGCGTTATCCTTGGTGCGGTTGAGCCGCGAGAGCAGCATCTCCATCGCCTCGGCGGCGTCCATGTCGCTGATGACCTTGCGCAGCAGCCACATCTTCGCGAGCACGTCCTCGGAGAGCAGCAGGTCCTCGCGCCGGGTGCCCGACTTGAGGATGTCGATGGCCGGGAAGATGCGGCGCTCCTCCAACCGTCGCGACAGGTGCAGCTCCATGTTGCCCGTGCCCTTGAACTCCTCGAAGATCACGTCGTCCATGCGCGAGCCGGTCTCGACCAGCGCGGTGGCGAGGATCGAGAGCGACCCGCCGCCGCGGATGTTGCGGGCCGCACCGAGGAAGCGCTTGGGCCAATGCAACGCGTTCGAGTCGAGGCCACCGGAGAGCGTGCGGCCGGTCGCGGGCGTGACCAGGTTGTTGGCGCGCGCCAAGCGGGTGATGGAGTCGAGCAGGATCATCACGTGGCCGCCGTCCTCGACGATGCGGCGCGAACGCTCGTGCACGAACTCCGCCACCCGGATGTGGTTGGCCGGCGGCTCGTCGAAGGTGCTCGCCACCACGTCGACGCCTTGGACGCTCTCGCGGAAGTCGGTGACCTCCTCCGGGCGCTCGTCGACCAGCAGCACGATCACGGTGACGTCCGGTTCGTTCGCGACGACCGACTTGGCGATCGCCTTGAGCAGCATCGTCTTGCCGGCCTTCGGCGGCGCCACGATCAAGCCGCGTTGCCCGCGACCGATGGGCGCCAGCAAGTCGATCACGCGCGCCGAGAGCTCGGATTGCGCGGTCTCGAGACGGATGCGGCGGTCGGGAAAGGGCGGCACCAGGTCGTCGAAGCGAGGCCGCTTCGCGGCCTGGAAGGGATCGACGCCGTTGACGGCCTCGACCCGGATGAGGGTGCCGTAGCGCTCGTTGTCGCGCGGGCGGCGGGCCTTGCCGAGGATGACGTCGCCCGAGCGCAGCCGGAACTGCTTAATGAGGCCGGCCGAAACGATCACGCTGCGGGTGGTCTGCTTCAGCAACGACTCCTGCAAGAAGCCGTAGCCATCGGACGAGATCTCCAGGTAGCCGCTCACCAGCCGCAGCCCTTCGGCCTCGGTGGCACGCTCGAGGACCGCCAGGACCAGCTCGTCCTGCGCCATCTCGCGGTACGCTTCGAGCCCCACTTCCTTCGCCAGGAGGTGCAACTCGGGAACGATCTTGCCCTGCAGGTCGCGGAAGTTGAGGCTGGCCTTGCGTTGGCCGCCGCGGTTCCGGCGCGAGCGCTGCTGCGCCCGACCGGCCTGCCCGCGACCGTCGCCGTCACGCCCGCCGCCGCGCTCGTCCTGGTCGCGCGCGGCGTCCTGGTCGCGCGCGGCGTCGCCGTCACCGGCCTGGCCCGCGTCGCGGCCGCCCTCGCTGGTCGTAGCCTCGACGCCAGCCTCGCTACCGGCGCTGGCGTCCTGGCCGCGCGCGTCAGCGCTCTCCCCTGCCGTCTCGGTCGACGGGTCGGCAGCCTCGGCGACGCTCGCCTTGGCCTTCGCGCCCCGGCCCCGGCGCGCCCGCGAGGAGGGCTTCTCCGCAGCGGAGGCTTCGCTGCTGGCCGCTACGTCGTCCGGGCTGGCCTCGGCAGTGTCGGTTGTCTTGGGCTTGTTCTTGCTGCCGGGCGGGCGACCCCGACGCTTCGGAGCGACAGCACCCTCGGTCGCGGCGCCCTCGTCGGCGGCAACGACCTGCTCAGCGGCGCTCTCGCTGGCCGCCTTGCGGCCGCGGCGGGCCTTGCTGGCGCTCGCGACGTCGCCGCCGGCGACCGTTTCGTCGCTCGTCTTCTTGGCTCGTGGGCTCATGGGGCTCCTCGTGCGCTCGCGGCCATCACGTGGTCCTGCCGACGGGTGCCGCGGCGTTGAGATCGGAGCGTCGTGGACGCAATGCTATCGTGGTGGGACGCGATCCGCGTGAATCCATCGACCTGGCCGCCGAGCCCGCTTGATCCCCGCTCGGGAACGGACAGGTTGTGCGAAGGAGGCGCAGCGGCGTCTTGACGCTCCAGAAGGCCGACTGCTACGTTTGAGTCTACACGCCGGCGCCCGTACCATGTCAAGCGGCGCGACGTGTCGGGCGCGACCGGAAGGCGGGTCGTGGCCTGCGCACCACGGGGAACGAGTACGCGTACGCAAGCCCTGCAGCGAGCCGGGGACGGTGCGAGCCCGGTAGACGCTCGTACGCCGAAGATCCTCCTCGAGCCGCGCCCCGAACCGGAGGCTGCGATCGTGTACGCCTCCGCAGTAGACGGCGCCGCGTGACGCGCGAGACAGCGTCGGCGTGCTCGCCCGCCGAGGACCGGCCGGCGGCCACGCGTGAGGGCGTGCCCGGTGACGGGGCGCCGAAGTTGGGTGGTACCGCGCCGAGGGCGCCCCAACGCGAACGCGTGGGGCGCTCGTGTCGTGTGGCCGAGCGCGACCCGTCTCAGGAGGTGACCGCGGTGCCCGAGCGACCGCAGCCAGCATCGAAGCCCACCACGACCAGCGCCGAGCAACCCCGCTCGACGCCGTTCCAGCCCGTGCCCACCAGCCTGAATGCACCCGAGCTGGAGCGCCGGGTGCGCGACCTGTGGCGACGCGAGCGCGTCTTCGAGCGCTCGTTCGAACGGCCCGCCCCCAAGGGTCGGTGGGTCTTCTACGAAGGGCCGCCCACCGCCAACGGCCGGCCGGGTGTCCACCACGTGCTCAGTCGGGCGTTCAAGGACGTCTTCCCACGCTTCAGGACGATGCAGGGTCACCGCGTCACCCGCAAGGGCGGTTGGGACACGCACGGCCTCCCCGTCGAGATCGCGGTCGAGCAGGAGCTCGGCTTCACCAACAAGCAGCAGATAGAGGACTACGGCATCGCGGCCTTCAACGAACGCTGCCGCGACACCGTCTTCGCCTACATCCAGGACTGGAACGACCTGACTGAGCGGATCGCCTTCTGGGTCGACCTGGAGAGCGCCTACGTCACCTACCACAACGGCTACATCGAGTCGTGCTGGTGGGTGATGAAGGCCTTGTGGGAGCGCGGCCTGCTGGAGGAGGACTACCGCACCACCTGGCACTCGCCCTCCTCGAACACCACCTTGGCGTCGCACGAGGTCTCGCTGGGCTACCGCGAGGACGTGCCGGACCCGAGCGTCTTTCCGGCCTTCCCGGCACGCGCCGAAGACCTGGTCGAGCGCGGCCTGTTGGGTCCCGACGAAACGCGGCCGGTGGCCTTCCTGGCATGGACCACGACGCCCTGGACGCTCCCGGCCAACACCGGCCTGGCGGTGCACCCCGAAGCCCGCTACGCCCTCGTCGCGGGGCCGCGCCAGCGCGGCGACAGCGACGTCGAGGGAGCGCTCTTCGTGCTGGCCGAGGCGCTCGTGGAGCAGGTCTTCGCGGACACGCCCCACCGCCTGCTCGCCACCGTCGCAGGCGCCGACCTGGTCGGCGCGCGCTACCGTCCGATCCTGCGCGGCCGGGTCGACGGGGACGCCGCCGAGGCGGCCGCCTCGGGCTGGCGCGTGGTCGCGGACGACTTCGTCACGCTCGACGACGGCACCGGCGTGGTGCACCTGGCGCCGGCCTACGGCGACCTCGAGGTCGGGCGCCGGCACGGTCTCCCGACCGCCTGGTCGGTCGACCTCACCGGCACGGTCATGCCCGAGGTCCGCCCGACCGACCAGCCCGAGGGCGGCGACGGCCCCTACGCCGGCCAGTGGTTCAAGGACGCCGACCCGGCCATCACGCGAGACCTGCTGGCGCGGGGCCACATGTTCGCGCACGGTGTCATCCACCACACCTACCCCTTCAACTGGCGCGACGGCACGCCGCTGATGAACGTCGTCAAGAAGAGCTGGTACGTGCGCACCAGCCGCTTCCGCCAGCAGCTGCTGCGCACCAACGACGCCATCAACTGGTACCCCGACCACATCCGCACAGGCCGCTTCGGCAAGTGGTTGGAGGGCAACGTCGACTGGGCCCTGTCGCGCGAGCGCTACTGGGGCGCACCCTTGCCGATCTGGCGCGGCGACGACGGCAGCCTGGTGTGCGTCGGCAGCGTCGCGGAGCTCTCGGCGCTGGCCGGCCGCGATCTCTCCGACCTCGACCTGCACCGACCCGCGGTGGACGACATCGTGTTCGAGAGGGGTGGCGTCAGCTACCGCCGCGAGCCGTACACGGTCGACGTCTGGTTCGAGTCGGGGGCCATGCCCTACGCCCAGTGGCACTACCACGGCGAGGACGGCCCCGCCGCGGAGGCCATGCGCGAGCACTTCCCGGCGGACTACATCTGCGAGGCCATCGACCAGACGCGCGGCTGGTTCTACAGCCTGCACACGCTCGCGACGCTGCTCACCCACGACGGTTCGGACGGCTTGCCGCGCGGCCCGTTGGCCGAGCTGGCGCCCAACACCAGTTCGTTCCGCAACGTGATCGTGCTCGGGCACATCGTCGACGAGAAGGGCGAGAAGATGTCGAAGTCGAAGGGGAACGTGGTCGACCCCTTCACCGTGCTCGACGCCCACGGCGCGGACGCGCTGCGCTGGTACCTGTACGCCTCGAGCCCGCCCGAAGCCACCAAGCGCTTCAGCGCCAGCCTCGTGGAGGAGGTCCAACGCGACTTCTTCGCCACGCTCTGGAACACGTACGGCTTCTTCGTGCTGTACGCGAACCTGGACCGGCCCGACCTACGCGCACCGC
Source organism: Trueperaceae bacterium (assembly GCA_003567075.1). Classification (GTDB taxonomy): domain Bacteria; phylum Deinococcota; class Deinococci; order Deinococcales; family Trueperaceae; genus CSSed10-48. The sequence goes on along the minus strand of PXAU01000383.1, from coordinate 3,369 downwards.
TGCCCGAGGCCGCCTTCAGCCTTGCCGACCGCTGGCTCACGTCACGGCGCGAGGCCTTGACGCGCGACGTCACCGCGTGGCTCGAGACCTTCGACCCGACCAGCGCCGCGCGCGCCATCCGCGCCTTCGTGGTCGACGACCTCTCCAACTGGTACGTGCGCCGCAACCGCCGCCGCTTCTGGCGCGGCGACGGCGGCGACGACGCACGCGCCGCCTATCGCACGCTCTACGAGGCACTCGAGCGGGTGGCCACGCTGATGGGGCCGCTGGCGCCGTACATGGCCGAGGTGCTGTGGCAGAACCTGGTGCGTACGGTCTCCCCCGACGCGGCGGTGTCGGTCCACCTGGCCGATTGGCCCGCGGCCGACGAGCGCCGCATCGACGAGACCCTCATGCGCGACGGCGCCGTGCTGCAGAGGCTGGTGGAGCTCGGCCGGGCGGCCCGCGCCAGCAGCGGCCACAAGGTCCGCCAGCCCCTGCCCGAAGCGTTGGTCAGGGTTCGCAGCGAGGCCGAGCGCCGCGGCGTCGAGCGCCTCGAGGACCAGCTGCGCGACGAGTTGAACGTCAAGCGCGTGCGCTACCTGGGCCTCACCGACGGCTTCCTGGAGTACCAGGTCAAGCCCAACCTGCCGCTCCTGGGCAAGCGCTTGGGCAAACGCATCCCGGCGCTGCGGGCGGCGTTGGCGGCGACCGACCCGACCGCGATCGCGACGGCCGTGCACGAGGGCCGTAGCGTGACGCTCGAGGTCGCGGGCGAGCCGCTCTCGCTCGAGCCCGAGGCCTTCCTGCTCGATGCCCGCAGCCCCGAGGGCTACGCGGCGGTCGAGGACCGCGGGTACCTGGTGGCGCTCGACACCAGCCTGACGCCGGCGCTGCTGCGCGAGGGGCTCGCGCGCGACGCCGTTCGACTGGTGCAGGACGCCCGCAAGCAGGCCGGACTGGAGGTGGCGGACCGCATCGAGCTGTGGCTGCAGGCCGAGGATCCCGAGGCCGCCGCGGCGCTCGTCGAGCACGCCGCGCACCTCCAGGGCGAGACCCTGGCGATCGCGCTCGATCTGGACCAGCCGCCGGAGCGCATCTTCGGGCTCGGCGCCGAGCTCGGTAGCGGCCGCCTGCACATCGGCCTGCGCAAGGCCGCCAGCGGCGAGTAGGCGCCGCGGGGCGTGCGGGACACCTTGCCCACGCTGCGAGGGGCTATGATGGCCAGCGGATGCGGCGCCGTCCAGGTCGTCCTGGACGGCCTCAAGCTGGTCGCCCAGCGCCGCTCGTCCGCACGAGGAGGTACTCCATGAAGATCGGCATCAACGGCTTCGGACGCATCGGGCGTCAAGTGTTCCGCATCGCCCACGCGCGAGGCCTGGAGGTCGTGCTCGTCAACGACCTGACGAACAACGCCACGCTGGCCAACCTACTGCGTTTCGACTCCAACTACGGCCGCTTCCCGGGCGAGGTGTCGCACGACGACGACAACCTGATCGTCGACGGCAGGCAGGTGCGTGCCACCGCCGAGCGCGATCCCGCGCAGATCCCCTGGAGCGACTACGGGGCCGACGTGGTGGTGGAGGCGACCGGCATCTTCACCAAGCGCGACGCCGCCGCCAAGCACTTGGGTGGCAGCGTCAAGAAGGTGCTGATCAGCGCCCCGTCCGCCGACAGCGACTTCGACTTCATGGTCGGCGTCAATGCCGACGCGTACGACCCGGCCGCGCACGAGGTCGTCTCCAACGCCAGCTGCACCACCAACTCGCTGGCGGCGGTGATGAAGGTGATCGAGGAAACCTTCGGCGTCGAGCAGGCGATGATGACCACCATCCACGCCTACACGAACGACCAGATGCTGCTCGACGGGCCCCACAAGGACCTGCGCCGCGCTCGCAACGCCGCGACGAACATGGTGCCGACGAGCACCGGCGCCGCCAAGGCGGTCGGCAAGGTGCTGCCGAGCTTCAAGGGCATCTTCGACGGCCTCGCGGTGCGCGTCCCCACGCCCACCGGCTCGCTGTCCGACGTGACGATGATGCTGAAGCGCGAGACCACGGCCGAGGAGCTCAACGCCGCGGTCAAGGCCGCCGCCGAGGGCCCGCTGCAGGGCGTGGTGCTCTACAACGAGCTGCCGATCGTGTCGTCCGACATCGTCGGCGATCCGCACTCCGGCATCTACGACGCGCCGCTGACCAAGGTGATGGGCCGCATGGCCAAGATCATGGTCTGGTACGACAACGAGTGGGGTTACTCCACCCGCATGGTCGATGTGCTCGAACGCATGGGCGAGGACCTCTGAGCGGCTCTCGACGCGCCCAACGGCATCAGGAGCGACGTCATGCCTGACTTCCCCACGCTGGACGACGCGCCGGTCGACGGCCGGCGCGTCCTGGTCCGCGTCGACTTCAACGTCCCCGTCAAGGACGGCGTTGTCGGCGACGACACCCGAATCCGCAAGAGCCTACCCACCCTGCGCGAGCTGCTGCAACGCAACGCGACGCTGGTCCTGTGCAGCCACCTCGGTCGGCCCAAGGGGCCGCAGGACGACGCCCGCATGGGTCCCGTCGCCGAGCGTCTGGCCGAACTGCTGGAGCGCGAGGTGCGCTACCAACCGACGCCGGGCCCGGGCTCGGAGGAGCAGCAGGCCTTCGTCTCCATCGCCCCAGCGGGCTCGGTCACGCTGCTCGAGAACACCCGCTTCGACCCGCGTGAGAAGGCGAACGACGCGGCGCTGGCGCAGGTGCTGGCTGGGTACGCCGAGTGCTACGTCAACGACGCCTTCGGTGCCGCCCACCGTGCCCACGCCAGCACCGAGGGCGTGGCGCGGCTACTGCCCTCGTGCGCTGGGCGTCTGCTGGAGCGCGAACTACGAGTCTTGGGCGGCCTGCTCGAAGCGCCCGAGCGCCCCTTCGCGGTGGTGCTCGGTGGCGCCAAGGTGTCGGACAAGATCCCGGTCATCGAGCGCCTGCTGGGCGTCGCCGACCGCATCCTGATCGGCGGCGCCATGGCCTTCACCTTCGTCAAGGCGCGCGGCGGCGAGGTCGGCGGCTCGCTGGTCGAGGACGACAAGCTCGACATGGCGAACGAACTGGTCGCCGCGGCCGAGGAGCAGGGCGTGACGCTGCTGCTGCCGAGCGACGCCGTGTGCGCGCGCGACATCGCCGAGGGCGTCGACACGGCGGTCCACCCCATCGATGCCGTCCCCGAAGGCGAGCGCGGGCTCGACATCGGGCCCGCCACCACCCAAGCGTTCCGCGAGGCCCTCGACGACGCCGCCACGATCCTGTGGAACGGCCCCATGGGCGTCTTCGAGGTGCCGCCGTTCGACGCCGGCACGCGCGCGATCGCCGAGCACGTGGCCGGCTCGAGGGCCCTCACGGTGATCGG
>PXAU01000138.1 GCA_003567075.1 Trueperaceae bacterium | reverse complement strand
GCTCAACATCCCCGCGCGCTTCCAGCCGCCCTCGGCCGAACACCTCTTCGGCACCGACCAGTACGGCCGCGACGTGTTCACGCGAGTGCTGTACGGCGCCCGCTACGACCTGCTCATCGCGGTGCTGGCGGTCGCGCTGGCCGCCGGCGTCGGCACCCCGCTGGGCATGCTGGCGGGCTACTTCCGCGGCTGGACCGATACCGTGATCATGCGGCTCATGGACCTGCTGCTGGCCTTCCCCAACATCCTGTTGGCCATGACGCTCGCAGCGGTGCTGGGCCCCAGCCTGAACAACGCCATCCTGGCCGTCGCGATCGTCGGCATCGCCGGCTACGCCCGCATCGCCTACGCCTCCACCCTGGCGGCCTCGTCGGAGGTCTACGTGGAGGCCGCGCGGGCGCTCGGCGCACCCCACCACCGCCTGCTGCTGCGCGCGATCCTGCCAGCCATCATCGCGCCGATCGTGATCCGCGGCACGCTCGGGATGGGCTTCACCATCTTGCTCGCGGCCGGGCTCGGCTTCATCGGCTTGGGCGCGCAACCGCCCACGCCGGAGTGGGGCGCGATGATCAACGAGGGCCGCAATCAGGTGATCTTGGGCCGTTGGTGGACCAGCGTCTTCCCCGGCCTCGCCATCGTGCTGCTCGTGACCGGCTTCAACCTGCTCGGCGACGGTCTGCGCGACGCGCTCGACCCGCGCAGCCGTTGAGGGGAGCGGTTCGAGGACCTCCCCGACTGACCGCGCACGTCAGCATCCGTCGGTGCCTCAGCCTCTGGCCTCAGCCCTTGGCCTCAGCCTCTGGCCTCAGCCCTTGGCTCAACCCTTGGCCTCAGCGTGCCGCGGCGCCCCGCGATCATCCGGCGCCCGAACCGCCTCGGCCAGCAGCGCCATCACGGCGCCCGCGAAGGCCGTCACGACCACTGCCAGCACCGCCACCAGAGCCGCCCGTCGAGGCTCCGCTGCCGAGGGCACGCTGGCTTCGCTCAGGACGCCCACGCCCGACGAGGCGACCTGCGCGATGTAGGCGACGTTCGGGTCGATGGCAGCGAGCGTGTCGACCGACTGCCTGGCCTCGCGTGCCCCGCGCTCGAGCTCGGTGATCCTGACGGTCGCTTCACTCAGCTCGGCTGCGATCGCGGCACGTTGGACGCGGACCCCTTGCTGCAGCTCGCGGACGCGCTCGGTCTCGGCCCGGAGCGCTGCCAGCCGCCCCTCGAGGCTGGCGATCGCGCCGTCGAGCGCCACCACCACCTCCGGGGCCTCGGCCAGCACGACCCCGACGTCACCGCCGAGAAGGTCACGCTGCACGAGCAGCGCCTCTCGTTCGGCCTCCCGAGCCGCCAACGCAGCCGAACTCGCCAACGCGTCGAGTTCGAGCAAGGCCCACGCCTCGTCCAAGGCAGCAAGCCGCGCGCGGAGCGCATCCGGCTCCGCCTCCGCCCGGTAGCGCTCCAGCGCCGACTCGCTGGAGCGTAGGCGTTCGCGAGCGATCGTCAGGGCATCGCCAGTGATGAGCTCCACGGCATCCAGGTTCTCCAGCAACAGGGCGCGGACGTGCTCGACCGTCGCAGCCACCCAGGCTTCGGCGCTGGCGGCCGCGACCTCCGGGTCGCGACTGCGGACCTGATGCGCCACCGCCAGGAAGCGGTTTGGCTGCGTGGCCGAGCCGGCGATGCGCTCGAGCTCGAGCGCTTGCTCGAGTTGGTTGATGTCGCTGCGCTCGTGGAAGGGGAGCACCTGCTCGAGGACGCCTCGTGAGAACGCCAGCGTCACGTAGGTGTCGAACGGCACGGTCGCCTCGGGCCGGAAGCGCACGCCGGTGCCGAGGTCCGCCTCGATCGGCGGCGGCGCGACGATGGTCGTCGCCTCCGCGACGAAGGTGGCTGGTCTGGACGAGAGGTAGACGTACGCCGCAAGCCCAACCAGCACCGCCATCAGCGCGATCCAAGGGCTGCGACGCCTCAGGATCAGGTAGAGCTCGCGCAACGACACTTCGTCACCAGCAGCCTGTGCGCCCGCGACGACGCGCCGCCGTTCGGGTTCCGAAGCGGCGGGCGACGGCGCCTCGCCCGCGGCCCTTTCAGCGGCATCGTCCGTGTTCACGGTTGCCATGCTACGACGCCCGCGCGGCAGCGCGAGGCTGACGACGCCAGCGCGGCATCACGAAGCTGACGCGAGGCGCGCGGCGGCGCGAGGCTGCAACGCCGCACCCTCCGTGAGCGGCGATCGAGCCTGCACGCCGCACGAGCCTCACGCCAACGCCAGGAACGCCCGCAGGGCGCGCTCGAGCGAGGCGTCGTCATCATCGTCGGGCGTGCCGGTGGCGGCCCGCCAGCGCTGCTCGAAGCGCACGAACGGCACCAGCTGATGGCTGCCGGTCGCCACCTCACGCAGGAAGACCTGCGCCATCGGACCGACCTCGCGCAGGTAGCCGGTGTCGACGAAGCGCGCCACGGCTGCGTCGACGTCGTAGGGCAGGCTCACGTGCTGCGCGGTCCAGCCGCGACGCGCATGATGCGTGAGGAGCGCGAACTGCGCCTCGGGCTTGCCGACCAGCGCGAGGCCCACCGCACCCGCGCTCACGAGCAGGCGGCCGTCGGCGAGGCTGCGGTGGAACGGCAGGTGGTTGTGGGCGCGCACCAGCAACGACTCGGGCGCCGGGTCGAGCACGCGCTCGAGCTGCTCGTCATCGGTCCATGGGTAGAGGCTGACGTGGTCGTCGGCCGGGCTGGCGTGCATCACCCGCACGTCGTCGGCCACGCGAACCGCGATGGGGCAGGCGCGCACCTCGTCGAACCAGGGGCGGATCTGGTCGGCCGCCCACGCCAGCGGCCGGAAGCGCGGCCGCAGCCAGGCGGGATCGCCGGCCGGGGTGCCACGATCGAGCACGTAGCGCTCGTGGTTGCCGCGCAGCAGCACGTCGGCCTCGGCGCGCGCCAACAGCCAGCAGGCGTCCGAGTCGGGCGCGCCGTTCACCACGTCGCCGGCGATGACGAGCAGGTCGGGGGCGGCGCGCCGCGCCTCCGCGAGCGCCGCCTCGAAGGCGGGGAGGTTGCCGTGGATGTCGGCCAGGACCGCTATACGCATCGGCCCCGTCCTACCACGCGGGCACCCCGCCTGGGCGTTAGGCTCGTGGGCGTGACGGGAGCCTGTACGAGATGAGCCGCGAGGCGCCCACCCACGGCATGGACACCCGCGCCACGGTGGTGTTCGGCGTCGGCGCCATCGTCGGCGGCGGGATCATCGTGCTGGCGGGACCGGCCTTGCTGGCCGCCGGCCCGGCGACGCTGCTGGCGCTGCTCCTGAACGCCGTGTTGGCCGTCCT
>PXAU01000389.1 GCA_003567075.1 Trueperaceae bacterium | reverse complement strand
CGCCCCGTTGACACCCGACCTCGAGGTCGCTATCATCTCCCTAACGCGTGTTAGTGAAGGCATTGTCGCGTTCGTTCGTGCGTCGCTGGCGCAACCGGTTGCGCCATGGCTCGCATCGCGGCAGGGCCTCGCTGCCAGCCCCGTCCGAGGCGGCCCTGGCCACGCGACGCGCCTCCCGTGCCGACCACGAAAGGGGGTGAGCACGACACAGACCGGTTCCACGCGTGTCGCCCTGTCCTGGTGTCCGTTCGATCGACGCGAAACCCCCCTCACGCCTTCGAGAAAGGAACCCTTGATGCGACGGATCGTATCGACCACCCTCACCACCCTGCTCGTCGCACTGCTCGCCTGGGGTGCGGCCCAATCCGGCATGCTCCGCTACAACTCCTACATGTCCGACCCGGCGCCGCGTGAGCTCGACGAGAAGATCGTCGAGCTGTTCATGGAGCGCTACCCCGACGTCCGTGTTGAGCACTCCACCGTGTCCCACGAGGACTTCAAGCAGGCGCTGCGCACCTACCTGGTGGCCAGCCCGCCGCCGGACGTGCTGACCTGGTTCGCCGGCGAGCGCATGCGCTTCTTCACCCGCGCCGGCCTGATCGCCGACATCACCGACGTGTGGGAGGAGAACGACTGGACGGACGTGTACTCGCCTGGCGCGCAAGCGATGTCCAGCGACGAGGGTGCGTTCTACTTCATCCCGCAGTCGTACTACTGGTGGGCGGTCTACTACCGCACCGACATCTACGACGAACTCGGCCTCGAGGTCCCCGAGACCTGGGACACCTTCCTCGACAACTGCCGCGCGCTCGACGACGCCGGCTACATCCCGGTCAGCATCGGCACCCGCTTCCGTTGGCCCGCGGGCGGCTGGTTCGACTACCTCAACATGCGAGTGAACGGTCCCGAGTTCCACATCCGCCTGCTCGACGGGCTCGAGAGCTACGAGAGCGAAGAGGTCCGCAACACCTTCGCGCACTGGGAGCAGGCGATCGACGCCGGCTGCTTCATCGACAACCCATCGGCGTACAACTGGCAGGAAGCGGCCGACTTCATGAGCCAGCGTGAAGCGGGCATGTACCTCATGGGCCAGTTCATCATGGACGTCGTGCCCGAGGATCAGCAGCAACACTTCGACTTCTTCCGCTTCCCCATCATCGACCCCGACGTGCCCATCGGTGAGGATGCCCCGACGGACGGCTGGTTCCTCTCGGCCAACGCGGCGAACATGGAGAACGCCACGTTGTTCGCCGAGTTCCTGGGCTCGCGCGAGGTCGCCGAGATGTGGGCCCGCGAGCTCGGGCGCTTGGTGCTGCGAACCGACATCGACACCGACATCTACACCGCCGAACAACGCAAGGGCGCCGCGCTCCTGGAGAGCGCCGACTACATCGCGCAGTTCTACGACCGAGACACCCCCGAGGAGCTGGCGGACCGCGGCATGGACGCCTTCGTCGAGTTCATGGCGAACCCCGGTGCCCTCGACCGGATCCTGGCCGACCTGCAGCGCGAGGCCGAGCGGGTCTTCGCCGCGCTCGAATAAGGCCTCGTCATCACGCATCACGTTCGCGTCCAGGCCGGTCCGGAGGGCTCCGGGCCGGCCTGAACCAAGGCTCGCGCCGCGAGGAGGTTCCCCGTGCGGCACCATCGCCTGGCCCCGCTGAGCTTCCTGCTGCTGCCGCTGGGCCTGTACCTCGTCTGGGTCATCTACCCGACCTTCGCCACCATGGCGCTGGCCTTCACCAACTGGGACGGGATCAGCCCGAGCTACGACTGGGTGGGCTTCGCCAACTTCGAGCGCCTCTTCGGCGACCGCGTCTTCTGGCGCTCGCTCGGCAACAACCTCCGCTGGGTGGCGGTGTTCGTGACCATCCCCTTGGCCCTGGGCCTGTCGCTGGCGCTGGTGCTCAACCGCGACGTGCGCTTCGACCGTTTTCTCAAGATCGCCTACTACCTGCCCATGGTGCTCGCGTTCGTCGTCATCGGCCTGCTCTGGGCCTGGATCTACCACCCGCGCCAAGGGCTCATCAACAGCACGCTCGTGAGCCTCCTGACGATCGCGCAGTCGCTGGGCTTCGACGTCGACCCGGCCGCAGCGCGGCGCATCGGCTGGTTGGGCGACCCGAACCTGGCGATGTGGTCGATCATCGCCGCCGCCACCTGGCAGCACGTCGGCTACGTGATGATCCTTTACCTGGCCGGGCTCAAGACCGTCAACACCGAACTGCTCGACGCCGGGCAGGTCGACGGCGCCAGTCCCTGGCAGCTCTTCCGCTACGTCACGTTCCCGCAGCTGGCGCCGGTCACCACCATCGTCCTGGTCATCACCGTCATCCAATCGCTGCGGGCGTTCGACCTGGTGTACGTGATGACGCGCGGCGGGCCCTTCAACTCCTCGAACGTGTTGGCCAACTTCATGTACATCGAGGCGTTCATGAACTACAACATGGGCTACGGCGCAGCCATCGCGGTGGTGCTGTTCCTGATCAGCGTCGGCTTCATCGCCGCCTACCTCTACCGCGTCGTCCAGCAGGAGGAGCGCTAGCATGCGGCGCCTCGTACTGATCGTCGTATGGGCGGGCGCGCTGCTCTGGCTCTTCCCCATCGTGGGTGCCTTCGTGACGTCCCTACGCACCCAACAGGACATCTCCGCCCACGGCTTCTGGAGCATCCCGCGCGAGGTGAGCTTCGACAACTACACCAGAGCCTGGGAGCGCGGCCGCGTCAACCGCTACCTGGTCAACAGCTTCATCATCACCATCCCGTCGATCATCGGCATGCTCGCGCTCTCGAGCATGTCGGCCTACGCCCTGGTGCGCTTCCGCTTCCGCCTCAACCGCGCTCTCTATTTCATGTTCGTCGCCGGGATGCTGTTGCCGTTCCAGATCCTGATGCTGCCGGTGTTCCAGCTCAGCAACCGCCTGGGGCTGTACGACACCCACCTGGCGCTGATTCTGTTCCACACGGCCTTCCAGATAGGCTTCTGCCCCTTCGTGCTGCGCAACTTCCTGCGCACGGTACCGGTGTCGCTGTTCGAGTCGGCGGTCATCGACGGCGCCGGTGAGTGGACCATCTACCGCCGCATCGGCCTGCCGCTGATCCTGCCGGCCTTCGCGGCCCTGGCGACGCTCGAGTTCACCTGGGTCTTCAACGATTACCTGTGGGCGCTGGTGTTGCTCTCCAGCGACCGCCTCAAGCCGGTCACCGCCGGCCTCTCGACGCTGATGGGGCAGTTCGTCAACGACTGGCCGCTGATCGTCTCCGGCAGCCTGCTGGCGGCCGTGCCGACGCTCGTCGTCTTCTTCGCCCTGCAGCGCTACTTCATCGAGGG
>PXAU01000341.1 GCA_003567075.1 Trueperaceae bacterium | reverse complement strand
TGGCCGGGCTGGGCCTGGCGCCGGTGTACCCGACCACCATCGCCTGGCTGCAGTGGCGCTTCGGTGACCGCTCCGAGCAGTTCACGCCGCTGGTGATGGCCTCGGGCAACTTCGGGCCCGTGCTGGGGGCGCCGCTGGTGGGCGTGGCGGTGGCTGCGAGCAGCACCGAGGCGGTGCCGAGCGTGCTGGCCGGCTTCGCCGCGCTGATGCTGGCGAGCGTGGCGCTCCTGTGGTGGCGCGCGCGCAAGGCGGGGGCGGTACGCTGAGCAGACGCGGGTGCCTGGACGGTACGTACCATGACGCCACGGAGGTGAAGGCGTGAGCGAGCAGCACGAGACCGGACCGATCAGCGGCGGCGAGATGACCATCGACGTCTCGCAGCATCTGCTGGAGACGATGCGCTCAGCCTACCGGCGGCAGCGCATGCTGGCCGAGCGCGCGCTGGCGCAACTGCTGCCGGACGATTGGCACGTCCGGCTGGATCCCGAGAGCAACTCGGTGGCGATCATCGTGCGGCACATGGCGGGCAACATGCACTCTCGCTGGACCGACTTCCTGGTGAGCGACGGCGAGAAGGCCGAGCGCGACCGCGCGGGCGAGTTCCGGCCCGGCGAGCAGACGCCCGAGGCGCTCACCGAGGCGTGGGACGACGCCTGGGACGTGACCCTGGCGACCATCGACGCGCTCGAAGCCGACGACCTGCTGCGGGTCGTCACCATCCGCGGGCAGCCGCTGAGCGTGGCCGAGGCGCTGGTGCGGCAGCTCGACCACTACGGCCAGCACGTGGGCCAGATCATCTTCCTGGCGAAGCACCTGCGCGGCGCGACCTGGCGCTCGCTGTCGATCCCGACGCCGCGGCGGGAGAGCTGAGGCGAGGGTTGAGGCGCGCCGGAGGTCGTGTAAACATCGTTTTACCGTAACGCACGTAGTGTGGTATGATATTTTCACATGCCACCGCCGCATCGCCCCTCGGCCGCTGTGCAGCGCGCGCTACGCCAGCTCGGGCAGGATCTCCGGACGGCTCGTGTGCGGCGCCGCCTGACGATGGCCGTCGTGGCCGAGCGGGCGTTCACGAGTCGGCCGACACTGCACCGCGTGGAGCGCGGTGACCCTTCGGTCGGTCTCGGCATCTACGCCAGCGTGATGCACGCCTTGGGTCTGCTCGATGCGCTCGCGCAGGCTGCCGAGCCGAGCCTTGACGAGGTCGGTCTGGCGCACGCTGATCGAGCGTTGCCACGACGCGTTCGGATGCGCCGTCCGAACGCGAAGGGCGGCGCCGATGACGGATGAGTTCGAGCACCACGAGCTCGAGCGCGCCCTCAGCCTGTGAGCGTCACGTCCCTTCGCGCTGGGTGCAGCGTCGCCGCCAAGCCGTAGGCGAGGAGCGCCAGGAGCGCGAGGCTGGGGGTGCCCAACGTGTGCGCAGCGTAGATGGCGAGGCCGCCGGCTGCCAACGAGCCGAGGCCGCTGCCGGCCCACGCCGCGGCCGGGCCGGCGCCCGGCGCCGCCTCCGACCAGGCCACCAGCAGCCGCGTGAAGGGCACCCCGATCGGCACCGCCAGCAGCGTCAGGAGCGGTAGGGCCACGGCCGCGGCCGCCGCTTCGGGCCACGGCTCGACGAGCAGCACGAGCGGTCCGGAGAGCGACCACCAGGCGATCGCCGCCAGCGCCGCCGCCGCTGCCGGCCGGCGCACGCCGCCGCCGGGCCGGCGCGCGGCGTACCCCGCGCCGATCGCGCTCCCGGCTAGCACCGCGCCGAGGGTGGCGGCCAAGCTCCAGCTGGGGTGCCCGAGCACCTGCTGCACCACCCCGAGGGCGTGCAGTTCGAGCAGCATGAAGCCGAGCCCCAGGCCGACGGCGCTCCACAACCTCCGGACGGTCGCCGGCGTCGGTCGCTGCGCCACCGATGCCGCTGGCCGCGCTGCCGGCTCGCGTCGCGCCAACGCCGGCGCGGGTCGTCGCGCGGCCAACGCCGGCGCTCGCGCCCGCGCTCGCGCCGCCAGCGGCGGTCCCAGCGCCAGCGCCAGCAGCAGCGCCAGCGCCAGCAAGCCGGCCCGTTGCGCGTCGCGCGGGACGCCCGGCTCGAAGGCGAAGAAGAACGGCCTCGCGTCGCTGGTCGGGCGCAGATCGACGTCGGTGCTGGCCGCGATCACCTGCGCCAGCGTGCCCTCACCAGCCGCGAGCGCTGCCAGCGCGGGCGGCGTCAGTAGCCCCGGCACCAGCGCCAGCGCCCAGCCGCGGGCCTCGGCGATGCGGGCCGCGGCGATGGCCTCGTCGCGGGTGTAGGGCGTGCGGCGCACGCTCAGCATGGGCACCGGCGGCGTGGCCGCGGTGTCGAGCACCACCAGCGCGTGCGCCAGCGCGGCGCCGTGGTCGGCGGCCAGGCCGCTGCGCACGAGCGCCTCCAGGGCGGTCGTCAGGGCGCGGGTGAGGGTCGGCTCGTCGTAGAGCGTGAGCGCCAGTCGCCCCTCGGGCGTGAGCCGGCGCAGGTACCCCTCGAAGGCCTCGAGGGTGTAGACGCGGCTCTCGGTGAGGCGCAGGCGGTGGCGTTCGGCGGCGTTGGTGACGACGTTGGCGAGCGTGATCACGTCGAACGCGCCTGGCGTCTGTGCCAGCACCTTGCGGCCGTCGCCGATGACGACCTGTGTGGGCGGCTCGTAGACGTCGGCCGCGCGCGGCCCGAGGGCGCGGGTCAGCGCCACGCTGGCGGGGTTCACCTCGACCGCGATCACCTCGCGGGCTCGGTGCGCGCGCGCTTGCGCCACGTCGAGACCGCCGCCGCTGCCGATCAGGAACACCCGCTCGCTGACCCCTGCGGCGAAGGCGAATGCGCCGACGTCGCGCCACCAGCGCGTGGGGTCGGGGTCGGGCACGAGCGAGCCGGCGCCGCCGTCCATGAACAGGTAGCGAGCGCCGTCGGGGGTGCGCACCAGGTCGGTGCGGGCGGTGGCGTCCCAGCGGCTGGCCTCGAGCACCGCGCCGCGCGTGAGCAGCGCCGCGAGCGGTTTGCCGGGGCCGAGCGCGGACGGATCGAAGCCCCAGGCTTGAAGCGCGGCGCTGGCGCCGAGCGCCACCGGCGTGAGCGCGGCGAGGGCGCCCACCACCAGTAGCGCGCGACCGATGTCCGTCGGCGCACGAGGGCCGCCGTCGGCTGCCGCCGCGCGCCCGCCGGCGATCACCTCCGCCGGCACAAGCAGCAGCCCGCCGAGCGCCAGCAACGACGCCGCCGCCACGCTGCCATGCAATCCCCCGAGGGCGCCCAGCGCGAGGGGGGTGAGGAGCGCCGCCGCGGCCGCGGCGGCGAGGTCGGCGCGGTAGAGCCAGGCGCTGGCCGGGCCG
>PXAU01000136.1 GCA_003567075.1 Trueperaceae bacterium | reverse complement strand
GTGGGGGTAGGTGGGGTGGATGAAGGGATTTGAACCCTCGACCCCCGGAACCACAATCCGGTGCTCTAACCGACTGAGCTACATCCACCACGCTCGTGCCATGAGTCTAGCAAACGCGCGCCCGGGCCGCCGAAGACGGTCGGCACCAGCCGCGTGATGCTACCACGCCCCCCGCCGACTGTCATCCCACCGTGAGCGACGCTGCTGCGGTACGGGGGCGGGTATCCTCGTGCCTGGCCGGGGGGCGCGACGCCAGCCCACGCAGTCGCCCGCGCAACCCGAAACCGAAACCACCGGCGCGTGTCCGCCGCGCGCTCGCAGTCGGAGGAACCCTGACGATGCTGATCCTCTTCATCGCCACCCTCGCCGCCACCTTGTTGGTCCACTTCTACTTGCGTAGCACCTACGCCACGTGGCAGAAGCGACCGGCCACCTCGGGGCTCAGCGGTGCCGAGACCGCCCGAGCCATCCTCGACGCCAACGGCCTGCACCAGGTCCGGGTCGAGGCCGTCAAGGGCACGCTGAGCGACCACTACGACCCGAAGGAGCGCGTCGTGCGCCTGTCCGAGGGGAACTACCGCAGCCCCAGCGTGGCGGCCGTGGCGGTGGCGGCGCACGAGGTCGGCCATGCCCTGCAGCACGCCAAGGCCTACGCCCCGCTGCAGTGGCGCAGCGCGCTCGTGCCGGTGGCCAGCATCGGCGCGAACTTCGCGCCCTGGATCATCATCGCCGGGGTCATGATCGGTGCGCTCGGGCTGGTGCAGATCGGCGTCATCCTGTTCGCTGCTGCCGTGCTGTTCCAGCTGGTGACGCTGCCCGTCGAGTTCGACGCCAGCGCCCGCGCGCGCACCCAACTCGAGGCGCTCGGCATCACCACGCAAGCGGATCGCTCCGGCGCGATGAGCGTGCTCAACGCGGCCGCGCTCACGTACGTGGCGGCCGCCGCGGCGTCCGTGGCCTACTTGCTGTACTACGTCTCGGCCTTCATGGGCGGGGGCGACTGAGCCGAGCGACACGGCATCCGAACTCGTGCCAGAGCGACCAGTGCCCGCCTCCCCCCGCGACGCGCGTGTCGAGCGGGAGGCGGGCGCGCTCGCGTCGTAGGCTGAACGCGTGGCAGCGACAGCGCCTCGTGACCTCGACCTGGTGCTCTGGGGAGCGACCGGCTACACCGGCCGGTTGCTTGCTCGGTCGGTCGCCGAGTGCGCCCCGGCGGGGTTGCGCTGGGCGCTCGCCGGGCGCGATCGCGCCCGACTTCAAGCCGTCGCGGCCGAACTCGACCTGGACGTCGACCTCGTGCTCGCCGATGCGCACGAGCCGGCCTCGCTCGCGGCGATGGCTCGGCGCGCGAAGGTGGTGGCGTCGGCCGTCGGTCCGTACGCGCTGCACGGCACTGCCCTCGTGGCGGCCTGCGTGGAGGCAGGGAGCGACTACGCCGACCTCACCGGTGAGCTTCCCTGGATGCGTGCCTGCATCGACGCCTTCGACGCGCCGGCGCGCGCTAGCGGCGCCCGCGTGGTGCAGGCCTGCGGCTTCGACAGCGTCCCGTCGGATCTGGGGGTCTTGCTGCTGCAGCGGACCGCGCTGGAGCGCTGGGGTCGACCGTGCCGCTGGGTGCGCCACACCTTCGGTCCCTTAGCCGGGGTCGTGGCCGGCGGCACCGCCCGCAGCGCGCTCACCCTCCTGGCCGAGGCGTTGCAGAACCCCGGCGTGCGCCGGTCGCTGGCCGATCGCGAGCTGCTGGCGCCCGGCGCCCCGCCGTCGGCGCCCGCGCACGACCCCTGGTGGCCCCGGTTCGACCACGCGCTCTCGAGCTGGACGACGCGCTTCCCGATGGCGGTCGTCAACACCCGGGTGGTGCGGCGCACGCGTGTGCTGCTGGGCGAACCCTGGGGCCTGGGCTTCGAGTACCGCGAGCGCTGGCGCGCCCCTCACTGGCCGGCCGCGGCTGGTGTGTCGCTGGCGAGCGCAGCGCTCCCGGCGCTGCTCGCCGCAGCGCCGCTGCGGAGCTTCGTCGAGCGGCAGCTACCCGGACCCGGTGAGGGCCCGAGCCTCGAGCGGCTGCGGCGCGGGTCGTTCCGCTCGGTCCTGGTGGGCCGCGTCGAGGGGGTGGAGGAGCCCGTGGTGGTGCACGTCGGCAGCGACGTCGACCCGGGCTACCTCGCCACGGCTCGCATGTTGCGCGAGGTGTGCTTCGGATTGGCGGCGAACGAGTTCGACGCTCCCGGTGGCGTGCTCACGCCCGGGTACGTAGGCGGCGAGCGGCTGCTCGAGCGGCTCCAAGACGCCGGCATCCGCTTCCAGGTGGCGCCGCCGGGGCGACCGTTGGGCACGCCCACCCCCAGCACGCGAAGCGGCAGCACCGACGTACGGGTCGGCGCCCGCCAGTGAAGCCGGGCCGTTGCGTCAGCTGGGCGCGTCGAGCAGGTGGGCATGGTCGTTCAGGGTGACGATCCGGACCGTGCGTTCGCGGTAGCGCAGGCGCGAGATCGCGGTGTTGGCGATCTCGAGCCCCCAACTGCCGCGTGGCGGTCGCCCCATCGCCGCGTACACGACGCAGCGGATCGTGCCGCCGTGGCTCACGACGGCGCACCGCCCCGACGGCGGCAGTTCGCTGCGGAAGGCCTCGAAGCGAGCGATCACGTCGTCGTACGATTCGCCGCCCGGTGCACGACGGGGATAGGGGTCGGCGCGCCAGTGGCTGGCCGCGGCCGCGAGGCTTCCGTCCAGCTCGTCCCAGCGGTGCCCTTCGAACACCCCGTAGTCGAGTTCTCGTAGGCGAGGGTCCTGGCGGAGCGTGACAGCCGGGAACGCGAGTTCAGCGGTGACGCGTGCACGAGCGAGATCCGATGCGTACACGGTGTCGAAGCGTGTACCGAGCTCGGCCAGGCGTGCGCCCACGTGGCGCGCCTGCTCGATCCCGGTGGCGTTGAGCGGCAGATCGGTGGCGGCGACGATGCGGTCCTCGGTGTTCCAATCGGTCTCACCGTGACGGATGAGCCAGAGTTCCTGCACCTTCCTCCTTCGTCGCTCCCCACCGTACCTCCGGCGGCGCCACCGGATGGGGCCGGCCTTCGCGTCCCTGCGTTACCCTACAGAGACCATGCGCCTCGCGGTTCTCGCCACAGCGCTCCTCGTGCTGGCATCTGCCTGCGTGCCTCGCTTCTGGGACGAGCCCTACCCGGTGTACCCGGTGGAGTTGCCGCGCGACGACGCGGCGCACGACGCGCCGATCGAGTGGTGGTACTGGGTCGGGCATCTCGAGGACGACGCCGGCGCGCGGTTGGCGTTCCAGCTGACCTTCTTCCGGGCCTACGCCCCACCGGAGGTGCGTCTCGGTGGGGTGGTGCCGAT
>PXAU01000359.1 GCA_003567075.1 Trueperaceae bacterium | reverse complement strand
AGTTCTCAAGGAATTCCTTGTAGGCCTTTGCCCAGTCAAGCGCGGCATACACCTCGCTGACTCCATATCGCGATCCTTCCGGACGATTGACGGCTACATGCATTAGCCTAACCGGCTCGGTTTTCGCTTCATCCGAATACGCGATGTCCGTAGGATTGAATCCCTTCGGTAAAGAATCACCTTCTTTGTATTTGTATTCCCAATCTTGATACCAGATATATTTGCTTCCCCCGCCTGCGTTCACTAAACGCTTATACCACCAGTTGTCTTTACGGTCATTTGGATTAGTGAATATGTCTACAATCTCGTTAAATGGAATTGTGCGGGCTCTTATCCTTCCGGTAGGCGGGTCTTCAAATAACGCCAGAAACATGTTGCCTTCACTCTGCAACTGGCGTTCTTTTTCCATTAAGGCTTTCTGTGAGGTAAGCTCCTGACGGTTCTTTGTGTCATCATAGAAATCTTGAATCAATTCGTTTATAGCAGGATGTTTGCCGTCAATTTCAAATCCCATGCCGAACGTGTATAATGCCTTTGTTTCTACCGCCCGCCTGATAAGCGGGTTCTTCATCCAGTATAACCACGCCTGATTTGCGATGTATGATAAATACTCCCGGGAGAACTCACGTTCTAACTGCGCTCCCGATACCCGTATCCAGCCCTGCGATTCTGTTTCAAGCTCCGCTATACGCTCCTGCATGATTTCCTGCCCGTTCATCACAGCCGAGTATTCCTCCTTCAGCTGCTTCCATGCCGGGATACGCTCCAGCACGCTTTCAAATCGGCTCATAAAACCTCCAGGGGGTATACGCCCACGTGCGAGTTTCGAGCACGGGGTATGTTATTTACTAAATCTTTATTCATTTCAACTTTTAAATATAAAGAGTCTATTTTATATATGTTCCCGTTTCGAGAATGTGCCCAGATTCCTTTTTTGAGAACAGGCAGATTCCCGTTTTGAGAATATGCTCTCATAGATCTAACATCCTAAAAGCTGTAATATGTTTTTCCGATTTCTTGCCCGTATTTTTATCTATCCAATGCATTTGCCATGTTTGTATCAAGTTCTGTTTCTTTAATATCTTAATCCCATTAACAACTTGGTTTACGCCCATTCTTGTTTCCTTGCTCAATTCCCTAACACTCCTGAAAAAGAAATCCTCCTTTTTTCCCGTAAGCCGATGTTCCAAATAACACAAATGCACATATAGCCAACGTGTGGAAAAAGGTATTTTTTTATTGTGCTTATTAAGAACATCAATTGCCCCGTTGTAAACCTGCATATAGTTCCATGCTTTTCTCTTCCCCATAGTAACCTCCTTGTTAGGTTAATACCAGGGCGGACTCCAACGCGAACAAGGCACGCCGAAGGATTACAGAGTTCGTCAACTCCAACCGCCCCGGGTCTCTCAATCATAAATTTCTCCTGTTAAAAAACGGGGGAAGGTACTGCATTCCCCTCCCCCAATTATTACTTTATGATTATTTCTAAACTTTGTCAAATAAAATATGCAATTATTTTTATTTATTTAATACGTTGAAATTAGCTCCTCGCTCTCGTCTGTTACGAGATACGTTTCTTCATGCTGTTCTAACATCAATTTCCATATTGCCCATACCAGCGCGTCCATTCTATCGGGTGATTTATCCCCGGGGATGTATGATGTCATCTGGTCTTCTAATTCCGGGAAGTTCCCTACATGCTTAACCTTGCCCTGTTCATATAACGCCGCCACGGGTTCAGCACGCGTTACTTTCCCCCGGGAAGCTCGCACCTCTGCATACGGTACGTTCGGGTCAACCGTCCTTAATGTCGCCTCTACCATTTCACCGCCCTGGTTCACCTCGCCAATGATTAAATCCGCTTCCCATTTGTAATATCCCTTGACGGCTACGCTTCCCCAGCCATGAGGTCGTTCTCTGCATGAACTATCTTCCAGCACATACCCGAAGCCGTCATTCCCTAATCCTGCCACGATAATGCCAGTCTCCGATGATGATTGCCTTGATGTGGCCGCAGGGTCGATCGCCACCACTATCCGCACCAGCCCGGGGCGTTCAATCGCTCTGTTCTTCTCTAAACAATCCCTTTTCCATAACGCCCCGGGGATCTCGTCTATATCCTCTGCGAGTATCTCCTGACGGTATGCAAGCGATGTCATGTCGTTTGCTATTTCTTTTAACGCCTCTTGCGATAAATGCGGATTGTCATGTGAGGTAAAATGATATGCTTTCCACCGGCCCGTCTTGTCTTTCTCGGCTTTCTTGAATAGTCCCTTTACGAATTGCTTGTCCCTGGCCTTGCTCATGCTTCGTGAAAATACACTCGGCGGAGTATATACAATCACCGCTTCCCCGCCTTTGTCTAATAACATCGGTAAACCTACTTCCGTCCATGCCGTCTCATCCATAAGCTGAAACTCATCCAGAATAAGCAGCTCGGCATAATCGCCTCTCATGGTTTCTGCGTTATAGGCCGTCTTTGCTTTTAATCTCCATGATGTTAATGGCCGTTCAATCACATGGTCGGTTTCGTTCTTCTTGAAAAAGCCCTGCTCAATAGCCGGATGTAATGCTTGTGTTATCTGGCTCCAGAACATCCCTAACTGCTCTGCGGTAGGCGCGGCATATAATATACGCTTGCCTTTGAGAAATTCCTTCATCGCCAGAAGTGATACCCCAAACGTTTTCCCGCCTCGCCGGCCTGCTCTTATTATCTTACGAGGGAAATGTTCTTCAATGAAATCATCCTGTGTCGGGGTCGGTTTCGGTAAGTTTAACGTTATCGTCTGTATTGTTGTCGTCTCTTCCATTGCCACCTTTCCATACCACCTCAAGCACCTGCTTTATGGGGCCGATGTTCTCCTGTGATTTGCCGTATGCTGAATCCATTACAAATTCCGCCGCCCGGGTATCCCTCTGCGTTATAGCCTTTACCAGTTGAGCATAATATACTAAATGGCCGACAGTAAGTTTCTTCGGTAGATTCGGGAAATACCTGTCTAATGCTTTCCGCACCTCTTCCGGCGTTTTGGCTTTCTGCTCAAGTAAGGCACGAATTATCGTTGAGCGATGTATAGTGCCTTTCGCCTTTCCTCTGGGATTCCTGACCTCCCCTTTCTGCGCTGGAATTAAATTCTCTTCATTTGCCATTTTTCTTATAATCCTCTAATCATTCCCAAACAGACAAGTCGTTCCATGTATCATCTTCTGCCCCCGGCTTAAAACCCTGGCTTGCGACCTGCTGTGTCGGTTCTAAAACCTGATACGTAAAGGGAATACCCTTTTTAATAGCAACCTGTTTTTCGCTCTCTGTACCGTTGCTTATGCCGTCATGTATCAATAATGCCCTGT
>PXAU01000192.1 GCA_003567075.1 Trueperaceae bacterium | reverse complement strand
TGACGCTGACGAGCCGTTCGCGTAGCTTCGCCTCCTGGCCCGCTGTCAGGGGAGCGCCGAGGCGCACCTCGTATGCGCGCGAGGCGAAGAGTCGCAGCAGGTTGTCGACGCGGTCGTCGGCCAGCACGCGGCCATGCGCGATCACCACGGTGCGCTCGCACAGGTCCTGCACCACCGGCATGTCGTGGGTGCTGACGATGATCGTGCGCCCTTCCGCCTGCAGCTCGCGCAGGAGCGCGCGCACCTCGTACCCGGTCTCGACGTCGAGCCCGAGCGTCGGCTCGTCGAGCAGCATCACCTCGGTGCCGGCCAGGACCGCCACCGCCAGCGAGAGCTTCTGCTGCATGCCGCGCGACAGGTCGCTCACGAGCGCGTTGCGCTTGGGCGCCAGCGCGAAGCGCTCGAGCAGCGTCTCGATCCGGTCGCGGACGGCGCGCCGAGGGATCCCGCGGTTGCCGGCGAAGTACTCGAGGTTCTCGCGCACGCTCAAGCGCCAGTAGAGGTTGCGGTTCCCCTCCAACACGGCGGAAATGTGCCGCAAGGCGCGATGCCGCTCCTGCAGCACGTCGATCCCGGCGACCTGCAGACGTCCCGCGTCGGGTCGCACCAGACCGCACAGCGCCTTGATGGTCGTCGTCTTGCCGGCGCCGTTGGGGCCCAGCAGGCCGAGCAACTCGCCCGGTCGGACCTGGAAGCTCACGTCGTGCACGGCGGTGACGGCTGGACTGCGGCGGCCGCGGGCGGGGAAGGTCTTGCGCAACCCGGCCACCTCGACGACGGGACCGCCCGCCGGCGCGCGGGTGGACGCAGCGCTGGCGGGCGGTGTCGAGAACCGATGCATCAGCTGGCGCAGGCGCTGCCGCTGTAGCGAGGGCGCTGCCGCGGCGCGTGCTGGCGGCGCAGGGTGGGGAGGGCCAGGCCGAACAGCCCCTTCCTCGCTCCGTGGAGCAGGCCGGGCAGCAGGCCGTGGACGGCGGCATCGTGGCGGCGAGCGTCGAGCTCGTGCTCGATGGCGAAGGTGTGGGCCGTGATCGAAAGAGGGCTGATGCTGTTCATGGACCGCCTCCTGGCTGGGTGAGAGCGAATGGTCGTCATCGGTATTGACAAGAGTGTAAAGGTTGACTTGCTATTCTGTCAACCCCTGCTTGAGTGCTTGTGATACCTCGATGCAGAGGTTGGTGCCTGCGCTCGTGGCGTGTCCACGAAGGAAGGTGTTCTACAGCACCGCAGGCGCCACGGAGGTCAGAGTCGAGCACGGCGAACGCCCCGCACCGTGCCGCCAGGCCGACGACCTCGCGTGTGCGCCGTGTCCTGCTCTCGTTCGCCATGACGGCGCTCACGTTCGACCTCGTGGCGTGCCCCACCACCCCAGAGCGCAGCGTCCTGCACGTCGAGGCCAGCGGAGCGGGCACGGTGCGAGTCGAAGGTACCGAGCGCTCGCTGCCCTACGAGCACCAGACCCTCCGGGGCAGTACGGTGAGGCTCCAGGCCGTTGCCGCGACCGGCCACGCCTTCGCGCGCTGGGAGGACGATCTCAGCGGCTCGACCACCCCGACCACCATCGTCGTCGATCGCGACCGTTCCGTGCGCGCCGTGTTCCTCGAGGCGGCAGCCGAGCCCGAACCGAGCGAGCCCGAACCAGACCCCGAACCGCAGCCGCCCGACAACGACGACTTCGCCGACCGCGCGCCGATCCAAGGCTTCGCCGGCAGCATCACGGGATCCAACGCGGGTGCCACGACGCAGCCCGACGAACCTGCGCACGCGGGGGCATTGGGTGGCAGCTCGGTGTGGTGAACCTGGGCGGCGCCCGCGCCCGTCACCGTGACCTTCGACGTGAGCGCCAGCGACATCGAGGCCGTCGTGGCGGTGTACGAGGGCGAGGCACTGGCCGACCTGCGGGCGCCGCCCAGCGTCGTCGAGACCGCAGCCGACAGCACCAGGGTGACGTTCACGGCCGTCGCTGGCGGGTCGTACCACGTGGCGGTCGTCGCGCAGCGCGGTGGGGCCGCCCCCGCGCCGGCGATCGTCGTCAGCGGCGGCGGTCACGTGGCCTCCGTCAGCGTCACACGCGATGACCGCAAGCCCACCGTGCCCGCACCGATCGGGCTGTCCATCGATCGCGTGTACGTCAACCAGGCGGTGCCAACCCACGACAGCAGCCGGCCGTCGCATGAACGCATCGCGCTGGTAGCGAACCGCGCGGGCCTCCTGCGCGTCTTCGCGACCGCTGACGACGTCGGCGCGAACGCGGCGCAGGTGTGGTTTCACTACCGTCACGGCGCCGGTCCCGAGCACGTGACCCAACTCGACGGCCCCGAGAACGTCCCCACCAGCAGCAGCGAGGGGTCGATGTCGACGACCTACGACGTGCTGCTCCCCGCCCACGTACCGCAACCCGGCCGCCAGGGCTACGTCGCGTTGCGCGCGTCGGTGGCGGGCGAGACCGTCGAGGTTCGGTACCCCGCCACGGGCACCTGGACCTTCGACGTTGGCAGCGTCGCTCCGGTCGACATGACCCTCGTGCCCGTCAGCTACCGCATCACCGACCTGTACGTCAGCGATCTCGAGGGGCGCCACCACGACGCTCTCGTGGACCCCGGCTACCTCGCAGGCATCGCCGGGATCGCCCGGATCGGCCACCCCATCGCGGTCGGATGGTCGCATCTGCCAAGCGGTTCGTTACGTCGCCGCACACGAGCTGGGGCACAACTGGGGGCTCGGGCACGCGCCCTGTAACGTCACCTCCGGCGTCGACCCGGCCTTCCCCTGCCCCGATGGCAGCATCGGGGTAGGGGGCTACGACCTCGTGGACGCCAGCGGCCAGGTCCTGTTGGTACGAGGCTGGAGGGCTGCGCGCCGTGCACCTCACCCTGCCGCTCACCGTCGAGGGCGAGCGCCGCCTCTCGCGGGTCCGGGTCGAGCGCGACGGCCAGCTCGTGCTCGAGCGCGACCTTCCGGTCCGGCCGCTGACCATCACCCCGACCAGGCTGACGCCTCGCCGACGGCCGCGTGTCGATCACCTGGGACGCCCGCGCGTACGCGGCGCTGTTGGTGCGCGACGGTCCGGACGGAACCCTGCTCGGCCGCGACCGCAGCGGCGAGCTGATCGTGCAGCCCCGTAGCGGCGTGCTCGAGCTGCTGTACTGCGATGGTCTGAACACCGAACGCGACGTGGTCCAGTACTGAACCACGCGCAAGCGACACCTCGGCCGAAGCGACGTAGCGCCGAAGCCCCGCAGCGACGCCTCAGTCCGGGTCGCCGCCACCGCGCTCGCTCGCCCTGCGCTCACCCTCGACGCTGCGGCGCTCGCGCTTCGGTCGGATGAGCGCGAACACCGCTTCGTACGCCTCCGG
>PXAU01000356.1 GCA_003567075.1 Trueperaceae bacterium | reverse complement strand
GTCGCCTCGAGCGAGGCGCGATCGTCGCTGAGCGTGAAGCTGGTCGCCTCGAGCGGGACCTCGGGCAGCAGCCGCGCCAGCGTCGGCGGCAGCGCCGCGCCGTCGGCCAACGCCCGCGCCACCGCATCGGCGGCGCCCTCCGAGGTGGCGATCAGGGCGAAGCCCTGGTCCACCGCGAGATGCAGCGCCGCACCAGGGAAGACATCGAAGGTGGTGACGGTGATCCCGGCCACGTCGCGCGTCCGGGCTTGGACCATCCCGCCCTGGCCCATGGGGTCGGCGAAGGCCGATACGAGCGAGGCAATCATCGAGGCGGTGCGTTCGAGCCCGGCGCGGGCGCGGTCGTCGTCCTCGCTCAGGAACACGAGCGCCGTCTCGCCCAGCAGGTCCTCGCCCGCGAGACCGGGTTCGACGGCGGCGCCGAACCCGGTGGTGATGGTCAGCGTGCCAGGCGCCATCCAGCTGAAGACGTCGGCGCGCAGGTCGACTCCGACCAGATCGCGCAGCAACCCCTCGGGATCGGGGAGGGCCAACTCGGGGAGTTCGCGCACGAGCGTGACCAGGTAATCGAAGGCGTCGCTTGGATGCGCGGCGCTGGCGCTGATCGAGACGGCCTCGACCGGCACGGCGTCGAGGAGTCGGCGTGGCACGCCCGCCGTTTCGCCCGAGAGCAGGCCGAAGAGCGCCGCGTCGCGGCCATCGGCACGGAGCAGCTGCACGCGCTCGCTCTCGCTTCCGCTGGAGGTCACGCGCACGACGCCGGCGCTGGTGCCGTAGGTGGCCAACGCCGCCGCCAAGCGGTCGACGCTGCGGTCGAAGCCGAAGCCGCCCGCCAGCGGCACCAGCGCGCGCGCGAGCGGATCGAGGTCGAGGAAGCCGTAGAGCTGTCCCGCGGCCAAGGTGCCGAGCGTCGCCTTGTAGCCGGCGGTGTCGGCGAAGCTCGGTTCGCTACTGCCGGCGAGTTGGCGCAGCACGCTGCGCAGCACGTCGGGGCTGCTCGAGAGTACGAGCACGTCGTCGGCGCGGGCCGCAGCGAGCGGCAGGCCGTCGACCACCAGGGCGACGGCCGGGATGCCGCCCTCGCTGAACGCTCGCGCGCCCGGCTCGGCGGCGGCCTCGGCCAGGACGGCGTCGAAGCGAGCACCGGTGGCCTCGTCGACGAGCGCTGCCAACGTCACGGTCGGCAACGGGTTGAAGGGGCTGACGGAGAGCGCCACCCAGGCCTCACGGCCGAGGAGGTCGAACACCTCCAAGCCGTCCAGCGCAGGCGGCAGCGTCAACGCGTCCATGTCGGCGGGAGCCTCGGGCACGCCGAGCATGCCCGCATCGACGTCGCCGAAGGCGCGCAT
This sequence comes from Trueperaceae bacterium, assembly GCA_003567075.1. Classification (GTDB taxonomy): domain Bacteria; phylum Deinococcota; class Deinococci; order Deinococcales; family Trueperaceae; genus CSSed10-48. The sequence continues at coordinate 2,010 of PXAU01000356.1, read as the reverse complement.
CAGGGCGGGCCCGACGCCGAAGCGCTCCCATTCGGCCAGCAGGCCCTCGAACAGCGTCGCGTTCGCTTCGAGGTCGACGGCGCCGAGCGCCATCACGGTCTCGGCCGGTAGGTAGGCGGGGAGACGCTGTGCAACCGCCGGCGCGGCCAGCGCCAGCAGCAGCGTCAGTTGAAGCACGACGACGGGCACGGCCGCGCGGGCCAGGGAGTGGTGACGATGGCAGGTCATGCCGCCCAGTGTACGAGAGCATCCTGAGCGGCCCATGCACGCTCCTTCACGGCGGCCGGGCTCAGCCTCCGCGCACCCGCGCCAGGCTGGCCCGCGCGGCCTCGGCCACCCGCTCGGGCGTGAAGCCGAGCTCACGCAACGCCTGGCCGCCGGGCGCGCTGGCGCCGAAGCGATCGATGCCCACCACCTCGCCCTGCTCGCCCACGAAGCGGTGCCAACCGAGCGTGACGCCGGCCTCCACCGCCACCCGGGCCCGGACGGCCGCAGGCAGGACGCGCTCCTGGTAGCCAGGCTCCTGCGCCAGGAACAGCTCGAACGAGGGCAGGCTCACGACGCTCGCGCGCACGCCCTCGTCCGCCAGCAGCTCGCGCGCCTCCAGACAGACGCTCACCTCGGAACCGGTGCCGATCAGCAGCACCTCGGGCTCGCCCCCCTCGGCCTCGGCCAGCACGTAGCCGCCGCGCGCCACCGCCCCCTCCGGTACGTGCAGGTGCGGCACGCCCTGGCGCGTCAGGGCCAGTGCGGTCGGTCCCTCGCGCCGCTCGAGCGCCAGGCGCCAGGCCTGGACGGTCTCGTTGGCGTCGGCCGGGCGCAGCACCACCAGGTTCGGCAGCGCACGCAGCGCCATGAGCGTCTCCACCGGCTGGTGGGTAGGCCCGTCGCCGCCAAGGCCGATCGAGTCGTGGGTGAACACGTAGGTGAGCGCCGTGCCCATGAGCGCCGAGAGCCGCAGTGAGGGGCGCAGGTAGTCGGAGAACACCAGGAAGGTCGCGACGTACGGTTGGACGCCGCCGTGCAGGGCCAGACCGTTGCCGATCGCGGCCATGGCGTGCTCGCGCACGCCGAAGCGCACGATGCGACCGGCCATCGCGCCGGCGCGCATGGCCTCCTCGTCCGGCAGGTCGGTGACGTTCGATCCGGCCAGGTCGGCCGAGCCGCCAATGAGCTCCGGCACGCGCGGCGCCAGCGCCGCGAGCACCTTGCCCGAGGCCGCGCGGGTGGCAAGCGGCTTGTCCTCCTCCGACCAGCTCGGCAGGTCGGCGAAGGCGTCGGCGGGCAGTTCGCCGCGCATGCGCCGCCCGAGCTCCTCGGCCAACTCGGGGTAGGCCTGGCGGTAGGCCTCCCAGCGCTCCTGCCAGGCGGCCCGGGCCGCCGCGCCGTGCGTGCGCCGCTCGCGGTAGTGCGCCAGCACCTCGTCGGGCACCGTGAAGGCGGGCCAGTCGATACCCAGTGCCTGCTTGGTGGCGGTGGCCTCCTCGTCGCCCAGCGGCGAGCCGTGGATCTTCTTCGTGCCGGCGAGGTTGGGCGAGCCGTAGCCGATGGTGGTCTGCACCGCGATGAGCGAGGGCCGATCGTGCACCCCGCGAGCCTCGTCGATCGCGGCGATGAGCTCAGAAACGTCGTTGCCGTCGTCGACGTGCTGGACGTGCCAGCCGTAGGCGTCGTAACGGCCCAGCACGTCGTCGCTGAAGGTGATGCCGGTGGCGCCGTCGATGGTGATGCGGTTGTCGTCATACAGGACGATCAGCTTGCCTAGGCCCAGGTGGCCCGCCAGGCTGCTCGCCTCGCTCGCGACCCCCTCCATCATGTCGCCGTCGCTGGCGATCACGAAGGTGTGGTGGTCGATCACGTCATGGCCAGGCCGGTTGAAGCGCGCGGCCAGATGGGCTTCGGCCAGCGCCATGCCCACGGCGGTGGAGATGCCCTGGCCGAGCGGTCCGGTGGTGGTCTCCACCCCGGGGGTGTGCCCGTACTCGGGGTGGCCTGGGGTGATGGAGCCCC
>PXAU01000362.1 GCA_003567075.1 Trueperaceae bacterium | reverse complement strand
TGCGCGGCGACGCGCGCCTGCTCGATCAGGCCCTCGGCAACCTGCTCTCGAACGCGCTCAAGGCGACCAGCAGCGGCGGCATCGTGATCCGTACCGGGACTGGCGAAGGCTTCGCGTACCTGGAGGTGGTCGACACCGGCAGCGGCATGCCCTCGCAGGCCGAGCGCAAGGGCTTGGGCCTGCGGGTGGTGCGGGCGGTGGCGCATGCCCACGGCGGTGGGCTCGAGTTCGCGAGCGAGAACGGCACCCGTGTGCGGCTGTGGTTGCCGGTCGAGCGGGGCATGAAGGCCCGTGCGTAGCGCAGCCGGTAGAGCGTCGGTCGCCGCAGTCGCCTCAGGTCCTCCGGTTAGTAGAACAGTACCAGGACGAGCGTCATCACGGCCAGGAACAGGAAGGTCATGACGCTGCCGGCACGCACGAAGTCGCGCACGCCGTACCCGCCGGGGGTCATGATGAGCGCGCTCACCTGGTGCGTCGGGATCACGAAGGCGTTCGAGGTGGCCAGCGCCACGGTGAGCGCCGCGAGGCGCGGGTCGAGCTGCAGCGCGACGGCGAGGTTGATCGCCAGCGGCACCAGCAACACGGTCGCGCCGACGTTCGACATCACCAACGAGAAGCCCGTGGCCAAGGCGCCGAACAGCAGGATGAGGCTCCAGCCCGGGACCTCGCCCACCAGGTGGAGCGTCTGCTGCGCGATCCAGGCGGCGGTGCCGGTCTGTTCGACCGCGAGCCCCAGCGGCAGCAGCGCAGCCAGGAGGAACACCGTCTTCCAGCTCACCGCCCGGTAGGCCTCGTCCATCCGCAGGACGCCGCTCACCACCATCCCGATTGCGCCCGTCATCAGTGCCAGCGAGAGCTGCAGGTTGGTGAAGATCACGAGCGTGAGCGCGAGCGCGAAGAAGAACAGCGCACGTGGCAGCCGTTCGAAGCGCGGGCGTTCGCGCGGGTAATCGCCGAGTACCACGAAGTGGCCGGACGCCTCGAGCCGCTGAAGGTCGGTCCAGCGGCTGTAGACGATGAGGATGTCGCCGGCCTGGAAGGGTTCGTCGCGCAGGTTCTCGCGCAGCATCTGCGTGCCGCGGTGCAGCGCGACGATGCTCACCCCGTACGTCTGGCGCGGTGCGATCTCGCGCACCCGCTTGCCGACCACGTCGGCGCCGGGTCGAACCACGACCTCCATGATGCCCGCGTCGCTCGGCGCAAGCGCCTCGGCGAACACCTCGAGCCCGGTGCGCAGATCGCTGAGTTGGTAGCGCTCGGCGAAGGCCTCGACGGCGGCGGCCGGGCCGATCAGCGCCACCGTCTGACCGGCCTGGAGCTCGACGTCGCGGCCGGGCGCCACGCGTAGCTGCTCGGCGTCACGCGTCGCAAGCACGAAGACGTCGCCCGCGCGCTCGAGCTGTTCCATGCTGCGGCCGACCGCGCGGCTCCCCTCGTGGACCACGGCTTCGAACAGGTCACCCTCGACGCCGTAGGTGTCCTTGACGAAGCGCAGCGTGTCGGCTTGGGGCAGGTGCGCCTGCACGTCGGGGAGCACCCGGCGGCCGGCCAGCACGAAGTAGAGCACGCCCGTCAGCAGCAGCGCGAGCCCCACGGGGGTCACGTCGAAGAGCCCGTACGGCTGCAGGTCGATGTCCGGCAGCTGTTGCGCCGAGGTCGCCATGAGGTCGTTCAGCAGGATCAAAGGGCCCGAGCCCACGAGGGTGAGCGTGCCGCCGAGGATGGCGGCGAAGCCCATCGGCATCATCAGCCGCGACACCGCCATGCCGGTGTGGCTGGCGATGCGGGTGACCACCGGCACGAACAGCGCGGCGGCGCCGATGTTCTGCATGAAGCCCGAGATGCCGCCCACGCTCAGCGCCACCATCGCGTTGATGCGCCGTTCGCTGCTGCCGACGCGGCGCAGGATGAAGCGCGCCACCCGGTTCATGGCGCCGGTCTTGTCGAGCCCGGCACCGATGATCATGACGGCGATGATCGAGATGACGGCGTTCGAGGCGAAGCCGCTGAAGAGGTCGCCTGCGGCCACGAGGCCCGAGAGGCCGAGCACCACCATGACCAGGACGGCGGTGACGTCGACCCGCAGGCGTTCGCTCACGAACAGCGCGACCGTGACCACCAGCAGCGCCAGCACGAAGCCCATCTCGAGGGTGAAGGCGACGTCGCTCATCGAACCCATTCACTCCGTTCTGGTGCGACGCATCGCACCGACCCGGAGGCTACCATCGGGCCGGACGCGTCGCATGCCTGCCAGCGGCGCCGATGCGTCACTCGCGTGCCGGCCACCGGCCGTTGACGTAGGCCCGCACATCGCGCGCAGGCTCTAGGCCCGCGCATCGCGCGCAGGCTCTAGGCCCGCGCCTCCAGCCAACGCTCGACGTCGGCGAGCACGCGCGCACGCTCCGGCTCGTTGAACACCTCGTGGTAGAGGCCGTCGTAGACGTGAAGGGTCTTGTCGTCGCTGCCGAGGCGCTCGAACAGGCGCCGCGTACGGTGCGCCTCCACCAGCCGGTCGTCGGCCCCGTGCACGGCCACGAGCGGTAGGCGGATGGTGTGGGCTTCCGCCGACACGCGCTTCGAGGCCCGGAGCATCTCGGCCATCAGGCGCGCCGATGCCTTGCCCCGGTGCACGAGCGGGTCGTTGACGTAGGCCTCGACCACGGCGGGGTCCTTCGAGATGCCGCCAGCGTCCACGCCGTAGACGCCTGCGCTCGGCGCGAGCAGCGACGCGATCCGGGCGAGCAGCGCGGTCAGCGGCGGGGCGCCGTGCTCGATCCCGACGGCTGGGCCGGACAGGATGGCGCCCTCGAGGCCGCGTTGCCGGTCGACGAGGTGGTGGGCGGCGATGAGCCCGCCCATGCTGTGCCCGAGCAGGAAGAGGGGCGCGGCCGGATGCCACTCGCGCACCATCTCCCGGAACGCCGTGAGCGTGTCGTCGAAGTCGTCGAAGCGTTCCACGAAGACGCGCCTGCCGGCCGACCTGCCATGGCCGGGGAGGTCGAACCCGTAGACGGCGTACCCCCGCGGGAGGAGGTGGTCGACCAGGTTGCGGTAGCGGCCGCTGTGTTCGGCCAGGCCATGCACGATGATGAGCGCGGCCTTGGCTTCGGCTTCGGGGCGCCACCCTTGGTAGCGGATGTCCAGGCCGCGGGGACCGTCGAAGCGGCCTTCGGTGTGATGCATGCGCAACGTTCCTCCTCGGTTGGATGCAGCACCCCGGCGTGTGCGGCCGTCCCCATGCCAGCGTTGCCCAACCATAGTCCACGCCGAGGCGGCGTGGCGACAGGCGGGCTCAGTCCTCGACGGGTTCGGCGTGCGGCGCCACGGGGCGGTGGCGCACCCGCAGCACGATGTCTTGAGGGTAGTTGCCGAACGCGCG
>PXAU01000085.1 GCA_003567075.1 Trueperaceae bacterium | reverse complement strand
TGCGCAGGGTCATGGCCGCGGCCATGGACGACGGCGCCTTCGGCGTCTCGTACGCGCTCGTCTACCCGCCCGACGCCTACGTCGGCACCCCCGAGCTGGTCGAGGTCTGCCGTGAGGTGGCCCGGTACGGCGGCGTGTACATCACCCACCTGCGCTCGGAGTCCGCCGCGATCTTCGAGGCGCTGGAGGAGGCCGTGACCATCGGCCGCGAGGCGGACGTGCCGGTGGAGATCTACCACCTCAAGGCCGCGCACCCGGCCCACTGGTGGCGGATGCCGTCGGTGATCGAGCGGATCACGCGTGTGCGCGAGGAGGGACTCGACGTCACCGCCGACATGTACCCCTACCCGGCCTCCGGCACGGGGCTGAGCGCCATCCTCCCCACCTGGACGGCGGAGGGTGGCAGGCTCTACGAGCGCCTGCGCGACCCGATCGTGCGGGCGAAGGTGCGTGCCCAGCTCGAGGGGCGTGAGCCGCACGACGGCATGGGGTTGGAGACCGACGGCGGTCCGCAGGGCGTGATGCCCGTCGGGTTCCGCAAGCCCGAGCATCAGGCGTACGTGGGGATGCGGCTCGCCGAGATCGCCGCGGCACGGGATCAGGACTGGATCGAGACGCTGCTCGACCTGCTCGCGCACGAGGGGCAGCGCATCAGCACCATCTACTTCTCCATGAGCGAGCGCAACCTGCGGCTGCAGGTCCAGCAGCCCTGGCTGACCTTCTCGACCGATGCGGGCGGGTTCGACCCGGCCTGGGCCAAGCCGCTCGGCCCGTACCATCCGCGCGCTTACGGCACCTACCCGCGTGTCCTGCGCAAGTACGTGCGCGAGGAGCGGCTGCTCACGCTCGAGGAGGCCATCCGCAAGATGACGTCGGCCGTCGCGAATCGACTGGGGCTACGCGACCGCGGCGTGGTGCGCGAGGGGGCCTTCGCCGACCTGGTGCTGCTCGACCCCGACGGCGTCACCGACAGGGCTACCTTCGACGACCCGCACCAACTCTCGTTGGGCGTGCACGACGTGTGGGTCAACGGCGTGCGGGTGCTGCGCGCCGGCCAGCACACGGGCGCGACACCGGGCCGCTTCGTGCGCGGTCCGGGGGCGGGCTGATCGACCTCGGCGCCGGCAGGTCGCCGGCGCTGCTCACGAGAAGAGCGTGAAGGCCCAGCGGCCGATCACGTAGCCGCCGGCGAAGATCACGAGCAGCGCCAGGACGAAGAGCACGGCGCGGGTGTACGGGCTGCGCACGGGTACCTCCTACGCCACCGACGGTACGCGACGAGGAGCCCACGCGCGGCGGGACGGCCCGCTCCGGTCGAGGCCGCCAGCGCATCCCTCGTGAGGGCATCGGCCGGGACCGACGAGGCGCCGGCACGGTGTCGTCTCAGGCGAAGCAGTGATGGCCTAGACCCGTTTTCCGTACGTGGTGGTGTGATGGTCGGTTTGTTCTGGCCAGGGTAGGGGGATGTCGAGGTGGGCGAGGATGGTGCGTTGGGTGGTGGTGAGGCGGTCGAGTTGGAGGCCGGTGCGGGTGTAGGTGGCGGCGAGGTGCTCGAAGGCGCGTAGGATGTTGGCTCCGGTGGGTGTGGCGCTGCGGTTTTCGGGCAGCAGTCCGGGCAGGTGTTGCGTGGGGTGGATGGCGCGTTTGAGGTCGGCTTCGATGAGGCCGAATACGAGCAGGGCGAGGCCGACGATGCTGATCAGGGCGGTGATGCGGTCGTCGTTGTGCAGGAAGATGGGTCGCACGCGGAGGGTGCTCTTGGCGTCGCGGTTGCGGCGTTCGACGATCTCTTGCGCCTTGTACGCGCGCAGCACGTGGATGGCGCGTAGGCGCCGGCCGGGGAGGTTGGTGGCGAGGGCGTAGATGCCGTCGCTCTCTCGAGCGCGCTCGACAGCAGCCTGATCGCGCTGCCAGGTGAGGGTGGGCGCGTGCTCGCTGCCGCCGACGGTGACGCGCAGGAGCGGTTCGAGGGCCGGCGGCACGATGCGCGCAACGCGTTTGCGTACGTCCTCGCCGGTCTTGTAGTAGCGGCCACCGAGACCGTTACGCACCCGCTGAAGGGCAGCTTCGGCCCTGGCGAGCGCGCGCTCGCGGCCCTCGCGCACCGAGCGCTGCTCTTCGCTGGAGTGTATGAACGCGATGCGCCAGGCGTACACCGCACGCGTGCTGGGATCCTCGACGCGCCAGTCGCTCAGGCAGCCGCGATACCGATCGCGCTCGGGCGCCGCTCGCCGCGCTTGACGCGCCGGCGCGTAGCGCAAGCGCCGCATCCGCGCGGGCGTGACGTGCTGCTCATACAGCGCCAGGAAGTCGCTGCCGGCGCGCAACGGTACGATGAACCGCACCCCCGCGCGCTGCGCATCACACAAGTTCTTCACGTTCCCCAAGGCACTATCAGCGATCATCACGCCCGCCTCGGGGAACAACGCACGCAAGCGCTCGAAGCTCTCACCCAAGCAGCTCACGTCCGCGGCGTTCCCCGCGTACGGCCGCAGGTACACACTCACCCCGTCGCCACTCACCGCCTGCAGAGCCTGCACCCGCCGCGCCACCTTCCGCTCCGGCCCCCAACCCTTCGCTACCAGGGTGCTATCGAGGTACGCGCCGGAAACATGGATCTTGGTGAGATCGACATGCAAACGCTGCAGATCGACCGCGAACGCCTGCGCCGCGCGCAACGCCGCCTCACCACGCACCAGCTCCGCGATCGGCGCCAGCGCCTCGAGCGCGCGACCCAAGCGATCGTCATTCAGCAGCGCCGCAGGCGTACCGAACAGCTCCTGCACGGCCGCGGACGACGCCCAACCGGAGACGTCATACAAGGGCGCGGGCGCGCACAAGCGATTCGCGATCAACGCCTCGATCACCTCACCATGCGATAGCAGCGCCGTGCCCCGCATCGGAGCCAGGCGATCAACGATCCCAGCGATTCCCACACGAGCGAGCACCGAACGCACCAACAAGAGCGGCCCCACCTCCCGGCGCGTGCCGACAGGCGGCGGATCCAAGCGAGCGAAGGCGCCCGCCAAGCGCTCCAGCTCACCGGATGCCTTCAAGGCATCGAGCCGCCCCAAGGTTGCCACAACACGCTGCATCACCCGACCCGCCACCCGCTCACCCGTGACGAGCTGCACGTACTCGTAGACGTTGCTGCCGCGCTTGATGCGCTTCACCCTCGGATACATGTTGGCACAACGATACCACGACCACGCCGCAGAAGTAAAGCTCAGCAAGCAACCTGATCACCCTACCAGACCTATTGTTGGCACAACACCAGAGGAGGTCGATACCCACCGCACCCAACACCAACCCCGTCCCACACGACACCCACCACGACCAACCAGGACGCCATGCAGCACGACAGCACGGAAAACGGGCCTAGA
>PXAU01000274.1 GCA_003567075.1 Trueperaceae bacterium | reverse complement strand
TTCGACGAGGGCTACACCTACGCCTCCGTGCAGTGGAACAAGGAGGTGACCGACCTCTTCGCCGATGATCCAGGCGCCGCCGACCAGAACCACCTGGCATCGGGCTCGATCGAGCGCACCAGCGACGCCTGGCACATCCTGCGTGACGCCGCCGGGTTCCTCCGCGACCCGAGCCCGCTCGTCGGCCTGGACGGTCGAGGGCCCGCGGCCGTCGACACCGTGCTCAGCTCGGGGTACTCACAGACAGGCACGCTCATGCAGGCCTTCGTGTTCGGTGGCGAGAACGCCGTGGGTGGCGAGATCGCCTTCGATGGTCACCTGATCGGCACGGGCGGCTTCTCCTGCGGCCTCGTCCTGGACGAGGGGACAGCGGCGAACGACGCTGCTGTGCCGCTCTGGGATACGGTTCCCTGCGACCCCGGGGCCGCTCCGCCCGCCGACGGATCCGTGAGCGTCGCCATCATCACGGAGGCCACCGCCGGCTTCCTGGGCGCCCCACGCTTCGCCGAGGAACCGGCCCACTGGCGCCAGTACGAGCTCGCAGGCGTCGCACACACGAACCCCGCGATCACGCCCGATGGCCCGCTCATGCTCTCCGAGAACCGCAACCCCGTGGTGCACGTGCCCGTCTTCCGCGCCGCCCTCGCCAACCTGGCGCGTTGGGCCTCCGACGGCGAGCCGGCCCCGCCATCCGTGCACCTCGCGGGCGAGGTCGACCCCGAGACCGGGGGCCTCGTGCCGGAGGTCGACGACGACGGCAACGCGCTCGGCGGTCTCCGGCTCCCGCACATGGCGCACGAGGTCGACGGGCGATCCAAAGGCGCGCCGCTCGGCACCTACACCGGCCTGAACCCGGCCCACCTCGACGCCTTTCTCGAACCGCCATCCCTCGACACGTTCGCCGGTGTCCTGACGTCGATCGGGGGGACGTTCACGCCGTTCGGCGAGGACGAGCTGCGCTCGCGCTACCCGGACCACGAGGCGTACGTCGAGCGGGTCAGACGCGCCGCCGATCACCTCCTGGCTGGCGGCTACATCCTCGAGGCGGACCGTGACGCCTACATCCGCGAGGCCGAGCGGCATCCGCTCGGCCCGTGACCCCGTGACGTGGCCCCGTGACGTGACGCCATGACCTGACGCCAGCAGTCGATTGACCCGAGGGACGACGTCGGTTCCGGCGGCACCTGAGCGTGAGCGAGCGTGAGCGGCTGTGCCGAGGAGGCACCCGCACCCGAGGGAGCGCCCGCACGATCGCACGCCGCATCAGCGAGCCGGCGTCTCCCCCGGTCGCCGGCCGGTGGTCGCCGCCGCGACGCACTGCGGGCAATCCACGAGAGCGCCGACGCGATGCCCTTCAGCGAGTCGACCGTTCCGCCAATGCCCGCGGACTTCGCTACCGCTACGTGCCCACACCAGGCGGGCGGTACCTCGGCGTCCTCACCGTCGAGCACGGCGAACTCGAAGACCGCGTCCGCGCCGTGCGCGACGGCGGATGCGCCACGAAGACCCAGATGACCCGCGCCGCAGCGACACGTCGAAGCGCGCCGTTCCGAATCAGCGAACTGGAGCGCGCGCTACCGACCATCAGCGTCGAGCACATGCGCAACGTACTGAAGGCGCTGCGGCACGAGGGCGCGCTCACCTTTGGTACGCGTCAGCCGCGGGGCACGGTACGTGCCCGTGAAAGGCCCAGAGCAGCCCCTTCGCGCATGGGCGTTGGGGGGCCCGAGGTCGTTGGAAGAGGCAACCGTCCGTCGGCCACGACACGCGTCGCCGTTCGGCCCCATCGACGGGTCCGTCGCCAGCGATCTCCATCCTGGCGCTGGGCACGAGCTCGAGCCAGGTCGCATCCTCGCATGGTGCCTGCTCTGCGCTCAGGCCTGCGGTCGACGAGCTCCGTACCTCGACGCCGGAGTTCGCACGAATGCTAACCTGTGCCCGTGGCGTTCACCATCGAGTACTACCACCCACGGGTGCTCGCCACGATCGAAGCCTGGCCAGTCGATGTCGTCGCCGACGACGCGCGGCTCGTCGAGCTGCTCTCGAATCACGGCCCAGCCGTCGGCATGCCGCACGCACGCGCCCTAGGCCAAGGAGATCCAACGTGGCTGAACTCGAGCATCGACCGATCGTCCATGACCACGAGGCGTTCCTCACCCGCGCTCGCCGTCGCCGCGGGTTCCAGAAGGCCTACGACGCGCTCGAGACCGAGTACCACGTCGCCAACGAACGCATCGCCGCCCGTGCCCGCGCGGGCCTGACCCAAGAAGCCGTCGCCCAACGCATGGGCACCACCAAGAGCGCGGTCTCGCGGCTCGAACGTGCCGGCAAGCACACGCCATCCGTCGGCACGCTCCAGCGCTACGCCAAGGCCGTCGGGTGCGAGATCAAGATCGAGCTCGTGCCGAAGGCAGGATGACCGACGACCCGGCACTGGTGACCGGGGCCCTCCTCGAAGCTCGTGAGCGGCACGACATCTGGCCCTGCACCCTTCCGCATGTGACGTGCCAACGAGAGCGGGACACCGCGGAACGGGTGGCCATGCGGGTTCAAACAGGTCTGTCCCATACGCTTCGCCCGCTTCCCCCGCTTCACCCCCGCGCGCTCGTCGTGCGCCTCCTTCCAGCGCTCCTCGAAGATCCGACCGCTGCAGACCTCCGCCGCATCGTCGTGCGCGAAGCGCATGCCTGATTCGCTCGTCTCATACGGGCCAAATCCTGCCATTCTACCCGCGTGCCACGTTCCATCTCGAACGACGTCCTGGCCCTGAAGCTCGCCGAGTCCCTGGCCGCACCGCTGCCACGCCGCACCGCACGCGACGTGCGACTCTCCAAGGTCGCAGGCAAAGCCCTGGCCGTGATCGGGGTACGACGCGGCGGCAACACGTCGTTCCTGCATCGCCACATCGCCGATCGTCTGGAGGCTGGAGACGATCCGGACACCCACCTCCTGCCCTCGCTCGAAGCCGAACGCCTCGTCGGGATGACCGCCCAGGACCTCGGCTGGATGCTCGAGGAGCACAAGCGCGTGGCCGCCGCCGTACGCGAGCGCTCACGTCGAACCGTGTACCTACGATCAGGTCCAGGTCGTCCCAGGTTGGGAAGCCGTCGTGCGACGCCTCCTCGACGCGCACGACACCGAGGTCTTCGTCTCCGGCTCGTCCGCAAAGCTGCTCAGCACCGAGGTGCACACCTCGTTGCGCGGCCGGTCGATGGAGGTCCTCGTGCATCCGTTCTCGTTCCGTGAGTCGCTACGCCACGCAGGCGACCAACCGAACGTGCCATGGCACGGCATGCGTCCGGACCACCGAGCCGCCGTCGACGCCTCCCTTCGCCGATACCTGACGACCGGCGGGTTCCCAGAAGCACAAGGGCTCGACGCACTCGATCGGTTCCCCCTCCTCAAGGGGT
>PXAU01000132.1 GCA_003567075.1 Trueperaceae bacterium | reverse complement strand
GCCAGCACGATGCAGGCGCGCGAGGCGCTCAGTGCGGCCTCGAGCGCTTCGATGCCAGGCAGGTCGAGGTCGTTGGTGGGTTCGTCCAGCACCAGCACGTCGGTATCGCGCACCGAGAGCAGCGCCAGCGCCGCCCGCGCCCGCTCGCCACCCGAGAGCGATCCGCTCGGGCGTCCCCAAGCGGTGTGGGGGAGACCGGCCGCGGCCAACGCGCCGGCGGCCTGCGCTGGTGCTACCCAGGCCTCCAACGCAGCGCGTGCGCTCGCCTCGGGGTCGAGTCCGCGATTGACCTGATCGAGGTAGAGCAGGCTGGTCCCCGTCGCCCAGGCGAGTTCGGCGCGCATGTCGTCGGACGCACGCACGCCGGCGATCAACGCCAGCAGGGTGCTCTTGCCGGAGCCCGACGGCCCGACCAGGGCCAGCCGTTGCCCGGGCGAGAGCTCGAGGCGTTCGTCGTCGAGCACGCCTTCGACCCGCAGATGGCGGGCTCGCAGCAGTGGTCCGCGGGGAGCGGTGCCGCCCCGGGCTGCCGGCGCGGTGGCCGGCGACCGCGTGGCGAAGGCGGTTCCCGGAGCGGGTTCGGGTGACGCCGACGCCGCACCGGCCTGCGTCCGTAGCGCGTCGCGCTCGCGCTCGGCGCGTCGCTTGCGGGCCTGTGCGCCGCGGTGGCCGAAGGTCGCCAGTTCCGCCGCCATGCGCTCGAGTTCGGCCACGCGCCGCGCCCGAGCGGCGTCGCGGCGGGCGCGACCGCGCGCTTCGCCGGCAACGCGCTGCGTCACCTCGGCGTAGCCGCCGCGGCGCACGACCAGCTGCCCGCCCTCGATGCGGCCGAGGTGCGTGCACACCCGGTCGAGCAGCGCCCGGTCGTGGGAGGCCAGGACCACCGCGCCGCGACGCGCTTGCAGCTGCTCGACCAGCCAAGCGCGGCCCTTCAGGTCGAGGTGGTTGCTCGGCTCGTCCAGTAGCAGGACGTCGCTTGCCGCCGTCAAGGCGCCGACCAGCCGGGCGCGCTGGCGCTCGCCGCCGGCGGCCTGCTCGGCGGCACGGCGCCACGTCGCTTCGGGCACCCCGACCCGCGACAAGCCGGCCCGCAGACGGGTCTCCGCCGTGAAACCACCGCGCTGATCGAAGGTCGCCAGCAGGTCGGCGTAGCGGAGCCCGGCGCCGCTGTCGCGCGGATCGTCGGCCTTCGGGCGTGCCCGCTCGAGCTCGCGGGCGAGGGCCTGCAGGCCGGCGAGCTCGGCCTCGGCCAGGTCCCACAGCGTGCCTCGCGATGCTGGCGTGGCCGCCTGCGTGAGCAGTGCCACGTCCACCCCCGGCGGTCGCAGCACGCGCCCCTCGGCCGGCTGGAAGCGGCCTGCGAGCGCCAGCAGCAGGCTGGTCTTGCCGCTGCCGTTCGGACCCACCACACCGAGGCGCCAGCCCTCGCGCAAGGCGAGCGCGGGGACGCGCAGAAGGTCGCGGGCGCCACGCCTCAGCAGCAGCCCTTCGGTCGTCAGAAGCACCATGGTCGAACGCCGCGCACGGCTGCGGCGCGGCACCGCCTCAGCATCGCACGAAGGCCGAGCGCCGCTGGGCCCCGGCCCGACGGACGGCGCACCCGCCGCAGGTCGTCCCGTAGGATGACGCCATGGACGCTTCAGTGGAAGGCGCGGCGCTGGCCGTGCCCGAGGTCACGCCACCAGAGCGCCTCCAGGTGCTGCGGGGCGCCGATGCGCCGGCGGCTGGGCCGGTGGTGTACTGGATGCAGCAGGCCCAACGCAGCCGCGACAACCCGGCGCTCGAGCACGCACTCGCGCTCGCTGCCCGCTGGGATAGGCCAGTCTGCGTGGTCTTCGGCCTCGACGCCGACTACCCGGGTGGGACGGAGCGCGCGTTCGTGTTCATGCTGGAGGGTCTGCGCGACGTGCGCGACGCGCTCCGCGAGCGCGGCATCGGCTTCGCCTGCCGTCTGGGTGCGCCGCACAGCGTTGCCCTCGAGGCCGCGCAGGGCGCTGCCGTGGTCGTGTGCGACCGCGGCTACCTCCGGCACCAGCGGGCCTGGCGCCAGGCGGTCGCGCGCTCGGCGCCGTGCGGCGTCGTGGAGGTCGAGGGCGAGGTGGTGGTGCCGGTCGCGCTGGCCAGCGACAAGGCCGAGTACGCTGCGCGCACGCTGCGCCCGAGGCTGTGGCGGCAGGTCGAGCGCTTCGCGGCGCCGCCGCCGAGGGTGCACGTGCCGCGCTCCTGGGACCCCGAGACGGCGCCGCCGGGCCCCGCTGAAGACGTCTCCAGCGAGCTGGATCGGCCGTCGGCGCTGGCGCTGCGGCTGCAGGTCGACCGGAGCGCGGGCAGCGTCAGCGACTGGTTCAAGGGTGGCGAGCGCGCCGCGGCCGCGGCGCTCGAGCGCTTCTGCGCTCGCGGCCTGCAGCGCTACGCCGACTTGCGCAACCAGCCGCACACCGACGCCGTCTCGTACCTGGGGATGCACCTGCACTTCGGGCAGGTCTCGCCCGTGCGCGCCTTGCGCGAGGTTCGGCACGTGCAGGGGGTCGACGAGCGCTCGCTCGAGGCCTTCGTCGAGGAGCTGCTGGTGCGGCGCGAGCTGGCCGTCAACCACGCCTGGTACGTGCCAGACTACGACCGCTACCAGGGCCTGCCGGACTGGGCCCGCGCCACCCTGGCCGAGCACGCGGCCGATCCGCGCGAACACCGCTACGATGCCGAGGCGCTCGAGGCCGGCGCGACCCACGACCCGTACTGGAACGCCGCCATGCGCGAGATGCGCGAGACCGGCTACATGCACAACTACATGCGCATGTACTGGGGCAAGCAGATCCTGGCCTGGAGCGCCGATCCCGAGGAGGCCTTCGAGCGCACGCGCGCGCTCGACGACCGCTACTTCCTCGACGGTCGCGACCCGAACGCCTACGCCGGCGTGGCCTGGGTCTTCGGGCGCCACGACCGCCCCTGGCCGGAGCGGCCGGTGTTCGGCAAGGTACGCAGCATGGTGGCCGCCGGCTTGCGCCGCAAGACCGACCCCGAGGCGTACGTCGCCAAGATCGAGCGTCGGGTGGCGGCGCGGTCGCTCGAGCACGACGACGCGTGAGGAGCGCTGCGAGGTCGGCGCGGCGCTAGACTCACGGTGTGCGCCGCTTCCAGGCCATCGGTACGAACCTAGGCTTCCGCTGCGACGTGTGTGGTGCGCAGGTGCCGCCCCTCGCCACCGGCTCGTACCGGAACCACTGCCCGCGCTGCTTGCACTCGCGCCACGTCGACGTGTTCCCCGGCGACCGCGCCAACCCGTGCGAGGGGCTGCTCGAGCCGGTGGCGGGGGAGCACTCGGGCAAGAAGGGCTGGACCATCGTCCACCGCTGCCAACGCTGCGGCGAGGAACGCCGCAACCGGGCGGCCCTCGACGACCCCGTCATGCCCGACGACTACGAGCTGCTCGTGCAGCTGGCGAGCCGGGCGGCGCCGAGTGACGCGCCTGATGAGCGTCGCGCAGGCGACCGGGCGCGCCGACGGGGGCGCCGTAGTGGGGGCACGAAGGGCGGCGGTCGGTAGACTCACGGCATGCGCGCCGAGACGATCCTGCTCCCCGAACGCGTCCGCACCCTCGATCCCGAACGGCCGCTGGCCGATGCCGTCGCCCTCGCTGGCGGCCGTGTGCTCGCCGTCGGCAGCCGCGATGCCGTGCTCGACCTGCGCGACGGGGCCACCGAGGTGGTGTCCCTCCCAGGCGCCTGCCTCCTGCCGGGCTTCCACGACGCCCACGTGCACCTGGCACAGTACGGCCGCGAGCTCACCGCGGTCGACCTGCAGGACGCGCCCGACCTGGCCAGCGGACTCGAACTGGTCGCTGCCAGGGCCAAGCGGACGTCAGCGGGCGAATGGATCACCGGCTCGGGCTTCGCGCTCGACCGCTGGGGCATCGGCGCCGACGCCGGCGCCGTGCTCACCGCCGCCGCGCTGGACGTGGCCGCGCCGCACAACCCGGTGCTGCTGCGATCGCAGGACCATCACGCTGGTTGGGCCAACAGCGCCGCCCTCGCAGCGGCCGGTGTGCGTCGCGAGACGGCCGATCCGCCGCGCGGCACCATCGTGCGCGCCGCCGACGGAGCGCCCAGCGGTTACCTGCTCGAGCACGCCGTCGACCTGGTGACGGCCGCGATCCCGACACCCGGGCGGGAGGCCTACGCCGCGGCCCTGCATGCCGCCGGGGCCGACATGGCAGCGCGCGGCATCACCACCGTCCATCACATGGCGTACGAGCCCCCGGCCGGTTGGCGCGCCATCGCCGACGCGGCGTCGAGCGACGACTACCAGCTACGGGTGTGGGCCTGCATACCCCACGCCGACCTGGAGCGCGCCGCCGCCATCGGCATCGCGACCGGCCAAGGCGGTGCACGGTTCGCGTTGGGCGGCGCCAAGTTCTTCGCCGACGGCGCGCTCGGCAGCCGCACCGCGCTGATGCTGGAGCCGTACGAGGGGTCGCAGGAGCGCGGCATGGCGGTGGAACCACTCGAGGTGCTGTGCGAGCGCTTCCGCGCGGCCGCCGAGGCCGGCTTGACGCCTGTCACGCACGCCATCGGTGACGCGGCGGTGCGGACCGTGCTCGAGGCGCTCGAGGCGACCGCCGACGCCTGGCGGCCGGCTGGCCTGCTGCCGCGGATCGAGCACGTGCAGCACGTGCATGCCGACGACGTGGCGCGGCTCGGCCGACTCGGTGTGGTGGCCTCGATGCAGCCGATCCACCTGCGCTTCGACGCCGGCTCCGTCGTGCGTTGGCTCGGCGACAGGCGCGATCGCGCCTTCCCGATGCGGTCGCTCGCTGCAGCCGGCGCGCTGCTGGCCTTCGGTTCGGACGCGCCCGTCGCGCGTCCCGACGTCTTCGAGGGCTTGCGGGCGGCGGTCCGGCGCCACGGCGTGGACGGCACCGTCCTGCCGATGGAGGAGGCGCTGGGCCCCGAAGCGGCGCTGGAGGCGTTCACCCACGGCGCCGCGCGCGCGATCGGTTGGGGGCATCGCTCCGGACGCGTGCGGCGCGGCTACGACGCCGACCTCGTGGCGCTCGATCACGACCCGGTGGACGACCTCGACGACCTCCAGGTGCTGGCAACGCTCTCGGCAGGACGGTTCACGTACCGGGCCGAGAGCTAGATCGGGCCCGAGGCCGAGGCGCAGGCGGCGTGCTTCGCCCCGGGTGAGCGCAGGCTCGGGCGGCGCTCGCCACACGTGGCTGCGAGACGTGGCTCAGCCCGGATCGGGCCACACCTTGAGCTCGGTGAGGCGCGCCCGCGGCCCCAGACGAAGGGCCTGCACCAGCGCCTCGGCCAGGGCGGCGGTGTCGATCCAGCGCGCCGGGTCGGCGTCGGGCATGGCCTCGCGGTTCGCGGGTGTGTCGAGCGTCCCCATCGGGTAGACGACCAGACCGCGCACGCCCTTGCTGGCGAGCTCCTTGTCGAGCGAGCGCAGGTAGGCCACCACGCCGGCCTTGGCCGCCGCGTAGGGCGCCACCCGGGCCCCGCCGTCCACGGCCTGGCCCGCGGCGATGCCGAGGATGGTCCCGCGGCCGCGTTGCAGCATGCCGGGCAGCACGGCGCTGGCGCTCACGACCAGCGTGACCAGGTTGAGCGCGAGCTGCTTCTGCAGGTCGTCGAGCCGCACCTCGGCGGCGCCCTGCATGGCGAAACCGCCGGCCAGGCTGACGAGCGCGTCCACGCCGCCGGCTTCGCGTTCGAGCCGCTGCAGCGTCTCGTGGGCGGCCGCTTCGTCGGTGAGGTCGATACTGGCGGCGAGCTGCTCGGGATAGCGGTCCTGCAGGCGTTCCATGGGGCCGACGTCGACCAGGACGGGTCGCCAGCCGGCCTCGACGAGACGATGTATCACCGCGCCGGCGAGCGCGCCACCGGCACCGGTCACGAGCGCGGTCGGTTGCGTCGTCATGCGTACCTCCTCGCGCGAGTCTACGCCCGGTGCCGTCGAGGACGCGTGCTATCGTTCCGCCATGCCGTCCCAGACGACACCCGAGCAGCAACAGCAGGCCAGCCGCTTCGACCTGGACGCCTGCCTGGTGCGCGCCCGTCGCGCGGCCAGGGCCTTGGCCGCCGCCGACCGGGCCGCCGGGCTCAGGTCCTTGGCGGCGACCCTCGAAGCGGACGCCGAGGCCATCCTGGCGGCCAATCGCGACGAGGTGGTGCGTGAACGCGAGGCGGGCACCGCCGCCGCGCTCGTCGATCGGCTGACGCTCGACGAGGACCGTCTTCGTGCCATGGCCGACGCCGTGCGCGCTATCGCGGCCCTGCCCGATCCGGTGGGCCGGGTGCTGCAGGGCTGGACGTTGCCGAACGGCCTGCGGGTGCAGCAGCGCACCGTCCCCTTCGGGGTGGTCGCGATGGTCTACGAGTCGCGGCCCAACGTCACCGTGGACGCGGCCGCGCTGGCGTTGGCGGCCGGCTCGGCGGCGGTGCTGCGGGGCTCGGCCAACGCCCTGCGCAGCAACCGGGCGCTGGTGCGGGCCATGCGCATGGGGTTGGCGCGCGCCGGGTTGCCCGAGGACGCGGTGCAGCTCGTCGACGACCCCGACCGCGCGCAGGTGACGGCGCTGTTGCAGGCGCGGGGGCGGGTCGACCTGGCCATCCCGCGCGGCGGTGCCGGCCTGATCCAGCACGTGGTGCGCACCGCGCAGGTGCCGGTGATCGAAACGGGTGTCGGCAACTGCCACGTCTACGTGCACGCCGACGCGGACGCCGAGATGGCGCGCAGGATCGTGCTGAACGCCAAGGTGCAGCGGCCAGGGGTGTGCAACGCCGCGGAGACGTTGCTCGTGCACGCCGAGCTGGCGCCGTGCTGGTTGGCGGGCACGCTGCAGGCACTGCACGAGCACGGCGTGCGCCTCCACGGTTGCGAGCGCACCCTGGGGTTGGCCGGCACGGTGCCGGTCGAGCTGGCCAGCGAGGCCGACTGGGCCACGGAGTACCTCGACCTGGAGCTGGCGGTGCGAGTGGTGGACGATCTGGACGAGGCGCTCGAGCACGTCGTCCGTTACGGCAGCGGGCACTCCGAGGCGATCGTCACGCGCTCGCGCACCGCTGCGCGCCGCTTCCAGGACGAGGTGGACGCCGCGGCCGTGTTCGTCAACGCCTCGACCCGCTTCACCGACGGCTTCGAGTTCGGCTTCGGTGCCGAAATCGGCATCAGCACGCAGAAGTTGCACGCGCGTGGCCCGATGGGGTTGGCGCAGCTCGTGACCAGCAAGTACGTGATCGACGGCGACGGTCAGGTCCGCGGCTGACGTCGTCCCGGCCTTGGCGCCGGTTCGCGGTCCCCCGGCGGGGGCCGGCAGGGACTCGGCCCGAGACGCGACGAGCATCGTCCAGGACGGTGTTGCTGGTTTGACCGCCGGTGGCCGCGCGGGGTATGATGGTGACGACGTGGGGGGCCGCCGGACCCGTCCCCATCGAACGAACCGAGGGTGTCGTCGCGGTCCCGGTGGGGGGCCCACGCCACCGCCGTGTGGCGCCAGGATCGAATCGGAGGCTTGTCTTGACCACCGCCTACACCGCAGAGAGCATTCGCGTGCTCAAGGGCCTCGACGGGGTGCGTGCGCGCCCGGCCATGTACGTGCAGGGCGGCACCGGCGTCGACGGCTACCATCAGCTGCTGACCGAGATCATCGACAACGCCGTCGACGAGGCCCTCGCTGGCTACGCCGACACGATCAAGGTCGTGCTCGAGGCCGACGGATCGGCCACCGTGAGCGACAACGGCCGCGGCATCCCGGTCGGCGCCATGGCTAGCGAAGGCGGCAAGGCCGCCATCGAGGTGATCTTCAGTCAACTCCACGCCGGCGGCAAGTTCGACGACAGCGCCTACAAGGTCTCTGGCGGCCTGCACGGCGTCGGCAGCTCGGTCGTGAACGCGCTCTCGACCTTCCTCCAGGCCGACGTGTTCCTGGACGGCGAGCACCACCGCATCCGCTTCGAGCGCGGCGAGGTGGTCGAGCCCGTGCACCTCGTCGGACGCGCCCCCAAGGGCAAGCGCGGCTCGCGCGTCTCGTTCCGACCCGATCCCTCGGTGTTCAAGGAGGTCGCCGGCGGCTTCGACCACGGTCGCATGAAGCGCCGGCTGCGCGAGCTCGCCTACCTGATCGCCGGCGTCAAGATCGTTCTCGAAGACCACCGGCACACCGACGTGCGCCGCGATACCTTCCACGAGACGGGCGGCGTCGCGGCCTTCGCCGAGAGCCTGGCGCGCGACGACAAGCGGCTCTACGAGCACGCCATCCGCGTCTCCGGAGCGGCGACGGTCATGCAGGATGGCAAGGAGGAGACCATCGAGGTGGAGGTCGGGTTGGTGCACACCGCCGGCTTCGGCCAGACCATCCTGAGCTACGCCAACATGATCACCAACCGCGACGGTGGGGCGCACCTCACCGGCTTCAAGACCGCCTACACGCGGGTGCTCAACACCTACGCGCGCACCAAGAACCTGCTCAAGAAGGGCGAGGCGGCGCCCACCGGCGAGGACTACCTCGAAGGCATCGCCTGCGTCATCTCGGTCAAGCTCGGCAACCCCCAATTCGAGTCGCAGGCCAAGGTCAAGCTCCTCAACCCCGAGGCCCAGAGCGCCGTGCAGGCCGTGGTGGGGGAGAAGCTCGCGGAGTTGCTCGAGGAGCAGCCGAGGATCGGCAAGGCGATCATCGAGAAGGCCGCCAACGCCGCGCGCGCGCGTGAAGCGGCTCGCAAGGCGCGCGACCTGGTACGCCGCGCAAACCCCCTCGAGAGCGACGAGCTGCCCGGCAAGCTGGCCGACTGCCAGTCCCAGGACCCGAGCGTCAGCGAGCTGTACATCGTCGAGGGCGACTCGGCCGGTGGTTCGGCCAAGCAGGGGCGCGAGCGCCGGTTCCAGGCCATCCTGCCGCTGCGTGGCAAGATCCTCAACGTCGAGAAGGCCAACATGACCCGCATCCTCAAGAACGCCGAGGTGCGCGCCATGATCGCCGCGATCGGTGCCGGCATCGAGGGAACGGGCGACGACGGGTCGCTGTTCAACCTCGACGACGTCCGCTACCACCGGATCATCATCATGACCGACGCCGACGTCGACGGTTCGCACATCCGGACGCTGTTGCTGACGTTCTTCTACCGCTACATGAAGCCGCTGATCGACGCGGGATACCTCTACATCGCGCAGCCGCCGCTGTACGGGATCCGGGTGGGCCGGCAGAAGGACCTCACCTACCTCTTCGACGAAGCGTCGCTGCAGCAGGTGTTGCGCAAGCACCGCGGCGCGAAGGTCGAGATCCAGCGCTTCAAGGGGTTGGGTGAGATGAACCCCGAGCAGCTGTGGTCCACCACCATGGATCCCGAGTCGCGCGTGTTGCGGCGCGTCACGATCGACGACGTGCTCGAGGCCGAGGAGACCATCGAGATGGCCATGGGCACCGAGGTGCCGCCGCGGCGCGAGTTCATCGAGGACCACGCCCACATGGCGCAACTCGACCTGTAGCGCGCGCTGTCCTGATCGCGCGGCGTCAGCCGACCAGGTTCGCGGGCCGCTCGCCGCGCAGCACCGCTCTGATCGCGTCGGTCACCAAGGCAGCCATCCGCGCCCGCGTGCCTCGCGTGGCGGACCCCAGATGCGGGAGCAGCACGACGTTGCTGAGCGGTACCAAGCCCGGGTGCACCTCCGGTTCTCGCTCGTAGACGTCGAGCGCGGCGCCGCCCAGGTGTCCGTCGCGGAGCGCGTCGACGAGCGCGGCCTCGTCGATGAGTGGGCCGCGCGCGGTGTTGACCACCAGCGCGCCACGCGGCAACGATCGCAGGCGGCGCGCGTCGAGCAGGTGCCGCGTCTGCGGGGTGAGTGGCGCATGCAGGCTGAGCACGTCGCTGCGTACCAAGGCGGCGTCGAGATCCGGCTCGAAGCGAGCGCCGATGGCCTCCTCCAGCGCCGGGTTGGGGCGCCGACCATGGTAATGCACCTCGGCCTCGAAGGCATGCACCCGCCGCGCGAAGGCGCTGCCGATGCGGCCCGGGCCCACCACCAGCACCCGTGCGCCCACGAGGTCGAAGCCCATGAGCTGCTGCGGGCCCCAACCCTGCCAGCCGCCCGAGCGCAGCAGCGCCTCGCCCTCCGAGAGGCGGCGCGCGAGCGCCAGCAGCAGCGCCATCGCCAGATCGGCGGTGGCCTCGGTGAGGGCCTCGGGCGTGTTCGCCACCAGCACCCCACGCTCGCGGCAGGCCGGCAGGTCGATGTGGTCGTACCCGACCGAGAAGGTCGCCACCACTCGCAGCTCGGGCCCGGCGGCGTCGAGGAGCTCGGCGTCGACCCCGTCTCCCAGCATCACCCACACGGCCGTGGCCCCCCGCGCCCGCGCGAGCAGCTCGTCGCGCTCGGGCGCCTCGTCCTGGTCGATCAGGTCGAGCGTCAGCCCGGCCTCTCGCAGGGGCGCGAGCCAGGCCTCCGGCAGGGCCCGCGTCACCAGCACGCGGGCGGCGCCAGCAGCAGCGCCGCGCGGCGCTGCACTGCGGTCCGATCGTTCTGCCGCGCCGCTCATGGCAGCACCGGTGCCACGAACACCACGGTCGAGAAGGCGGGCACGCGCACCCTGCCCGAAGCGGTGAGCACGTAGGCGCCGTGCAGGTGCTCGGCGTCGACGCCCGCGGCTTGGATCTCGTGCACCAGGTAGGGCATGCCGGCGAGCTCGGGCGCTGCCACGCTCACCGCCCGCGGGCCGGCGTTCCAGGCGATCACCATCCGCTCGATGCCGGGATCGAGGCTGGGCAGGCCGTCGACGTCGTCGTGCAAGGAGAGCACGATCACCCCGGGCGTCTGGTCCGGACCGGTGTCGTGGAAGCGCAGGCGTGCGAGCACGTCCTCCGCACTGCGCAAGCGCAGGAGCGGCGCGTCGCGGCGGATGTGCAGCCACTCGCTGAACACGTCGGCGGCGAAGGCGATGTGCTCGGGTGATGGGTGCAGCAGCGGGTCGACCAGGCGCTCGCGCATGAGGCCCCAGTTGTCACGGTTGTAGCCCGCCATCGGGAGGCCCCGCCCCATCCCGTTCGTCTGCATGGTCCAGTCGATGGCGTTGAACCAATCGCCGCTGTCGTAGCTGTTGCGGTCGAAGCTCTTGCTCCGCAGCAGCTCGGAGCCGGCATGCACGAACGGCACGCCCTGCGAGAACAGCACGGTAGAGAGCGCCAGCGTGTGCAGCCGCACCCGATCGTCGGTCGGGAGACCCGGCGGCAGCTTGTACTGGGCGATGTCCCAGAGCGTCTGGTTGTCGTGCTTCGAGACGTAGACGACGTGGTCCTGCGGCACGCGGCCGTAGCCGGCGGGTTGGCCGTTGTAGTCGACGTCGCGACCCAGGACCAGCGCGCCGGTGTGGTCGACGAGCGGCACGTGCTCGAGGTTGCCGGCCAGGCCCACGCGCACCTGATCGGCCGCCAGCAGCGCCGCTGCGCGACGCGCCTCGTCGCTCCAGCTCGCGGTCTCCTCGTTTGGCAGCACGTACGCGCCGGTGGCGAAGCCCTGGTTGGCCACCAGCGCCGTGCCGCCGTCGAAGGGCCCGCCGCCGCGCACGGCGTCGCGCAGGCGATCGTTGAAGGTGCCGATGCCGCTGCCGGCCATGGTGCGTTGGGTGGCGTTGGGGCCGCGCGCGCCCTGCGCCACCTCGCCGAAGTCCCAGCCCTCGCCGTAGACGTACACGCCGCTGCCATGCACCCCGTGCGCCTCGGGCGTGAGCGCGTCGAGCACGGCGCGCACGGCGTGCATGTTGCGCGCCATGTGGTGCCCCATCAGGTCGAAGCGGAAGGCGTCGACCTTGTAGTGCTCGGCCCACAGCGCGACCGAGTCGAGCATCAGCCGCTCCATCATGGCGTGCTCGGTGGCGGTGTTGGGGCAGCAGGTGCTGGTGGTGACGTTGCCGGACGGATCGAGACGGTGGTAGTAGCCGGGCACCACGCGGTCGAGCACCGAGCGCGGGCTCTGCCCGGCGGCGTTGGTGTGGTTGTACACGACGTCGACGACCAGCCGTAGGCCCATGGCATGCAGCGCCATGACCATCTGGCGGAACTCGACGATGCGCGCCGGGCCGTCGGGATCGGTGGCGTAGCTGCCCTCGGGTACGTTGTAGTGCCACGGGTCGTAACCCCAGTTGAAGGCGTCGCGGTCGCGCACGGCCTCGACCGCGGCCTGCGGCCGCGGGCTGGCGCTCGGCAGCGGTTCGTCGATCTCGGGCTCCAGCCAGGTGCTGCGGTCCTCGTCGATGGTGGCGATGTCGAAGGTCGGCAGCAGGTGCAGGTGCGTGAGACCGGCCTGCGCCAGACGGCGCAGGTGCCGCAGCCCGTAGCTGTCCTCCAGCGTGAACGCCAGGTACGTGCCCACCAGATCCTCGGGCACGAGCGGGTCGGCGGCCGAGAAGTCACGCACGTGCAGCTCGTAGACGACCGCGTCCACCGGATCGGCCAGCGGCGGCTTCACCAGTTCGAACCAGCCGGGCGGCGCCAGCGCTGGATCGCGCAGGTCGACGATCTGCGAGCGCGCCGAGTTCATGGCCAGGCTGAGCGAGTACGGGTCCGTCACCAGGTTTCGCTCCACGCGCCCGGTGTCGTGCACGTACACCTCGACCTCGAACAGGTAGTACTGCCAGCGCCAGTCCGGCTCGCCGACCAGCGACCACACGCCGGTGGCGTCGTCACGCGTCATCGCGTGCCGCTCGAGCAACGCGCCGCGGGCGTCGGGATAGCGCAACAGCGCCACGTTCCGGGCCGTGGGTGCCCACAGCCCGAGGCTGGGCACGTTGCCGTTCCAGCTGATGCCCAAGGGGGCGTCGGTGGCGTAGCGGTCGTCGAGCACGCCTGCGAGCTGCAGTCCGGTGGCGTCGACCAGCCGGTCGTTGCGGTGGCTTGCGACCGCCAGCTGCCCGCGCAGGAGCGCATCGACCTGGTCCAGCGCAGCCTCGGGCAGCCGCAAGGCGCTGAAGCCGGCCAGGTGCGGGAACTGCCGCACCACGTCGGCCGGGAGGCCGTCCTCGTGCAGCGTCAGCGCGATGCCGGGGGCACCCGTGACGCCGTCGTCAGCGAGCTCGAGGCCGCCACCGTCGGCGCCGTAGAGCGTGAAGGTCTGATCGGCGGTGAGCTCGCCCGCGTCCCAGGCGATCAGGTCGCGCCGCACCCAGTGGGCGCGGCGGGCGCGGATGTCGCCGCCGCCCACGCGCACGTCGGGTTGCTCGCGGTAGATGGTGGCGCTACCCGAGATCAGCCAGGCCTCGCGGCCAGCCGTGAGGTCGAGGAACATGTCGGGACCGGGATCCTTCTCGTCGCCCTTGTGGACGATGAAGCCGATGCGCTCGGCGCCGGGCGCGAGCGGCACGTCCCAGAAGACGCCGTACGCGCTGGTCCCGCTCACCGGCAGGCCACGCTCCCACGTCACCTCGGCGGTGGTGTCCTCCCACACGTGCAGAACCCAGCCCTCGTAAGCGCCATCGGGCCGGGCGTAGTGGAGCCGTGCGACGTCCTCCGGCGGCGGTCCGAGCGGGGGCGCGGGGTGGATGCGCTCGCTGCCCGAGACCAGCCACACCTCGCGACCGTGCTGCGCCAGCACCAAGAACATGTCCGGTCCTGGGTCCTTGATGTCGCCCTTGTGGACGATGAAGCCGACCCGTGCCGCGTCGTCCGTCAAGCGCACGTCCCAGTAGGCGCCGTACTCGCTGAAGCCGCTGATGGGGAGGCCTTCGGCCCAGGTGACCTGCTCCAGCGTGTCCTCCCACAGGTGCAGGACCCAGCCGTCGTAGTCACCGTCGTCGCGCTGGTAGCGGAAGCGGGCGATCCCTTCGGGTGGCGGCTCCAGGGCCAGCGCGGCCCCCGGCAGGGCCAACCCCAGCAGCAGCAGCCAGCACACGAGGACCCGCGACGCGGGCCGATGGGTACGGGGTCTTGACGGCATCGGATCGACCTCCTCCAGGGTGCGACGCAGCGCCTGACGAGCGCCGGCGGCGATGCGCGCCGGCGGCGATGCGCGAGTCTACCGCCGGTGGTAGGCTCCGCGCCGTGCCTACGCTGCCCTCACGCGCCGCTTGGCGGTCGTTGCCGCTCCGCCTCGTGCACGTGACGCTCGGGTTGGCGTTGTTCGGCTTCAGCCTGGCCTGCATGCTTCGCGCCGGGGTGGGTCTCGGCCCCTGGGACGTCTTCCACGAGGGCCTGGCGCAGCGCACCCCCTTGAGCGTGGGGCAGGCCATCGTCGCCACTGGCTTCGCGCTGCTGGTGTTCGCGGCGGTCGTCGCCAAGATCCGGCCGGGGCTCGGCACGGTGCTCAACATGCTGCAGGTGGGCCTGTGGGTCGACCTGTTCCTGGGCTCGGCGTTGGTCCCGCGGCCGGGCGACTGGTGGTCGGGTGCGGCGCTGTTCGCGCTCGGCCTGGTCCTGAACGGCGTTGCGACCGGGTTGTACTTGAGCGCGGGCTTGGGCGCCGGTCCCCGCGACGGCTTCACCCTTGGGTTGGCCCGCCTGCTCGGCACGACCGTCGCCCGCGCCCGGACCCTGGTGGAGGTCAGCGTGCTGCTCAGCGGGTGGGCGCTCGGTGGGACGGTGGGGGTGGGCACCCTGGTGTTCGCGTTCACGATCGGGCCCCAGATGCAGGCCTGGTTGCGCGTGTTCGCGCCGCTCGAGCGGGCGTACGAACGCCTCGCGCGGTCGAGGCGCCGGCTCGCGCGG
>PXAU01000229.1 GCA_003567075.1 Trueperaceae bacterium | reverse complement strand
GACGAGTGGCGCTTCGTCGAGCACTACGAGCGCTACCTCGAACGCGGTGAGCCGCTCGGCATGCACGGGCTCCTGGCTGACGGCCGTGTGCTCGATCCCGCGCCGCCGCTGCCGGTCGACGACCACGACGCCTACGGCCGCTACCAGCGCGGACTGCACGCCCTGGCGGGCGTCTCCGCCAACGAGGTGGCGCGCCGCACGCCGGTGCCGCGTGGGGCGCGGGAGTTGCTCGACCTCGGCGGCGCGCATGGACGCTACGCCGCAGCGCTGGCGCGGAGGCACCCGCGCCTGCAGGCGACGGTGCTCGACCTGGCGCCTGCCGTGCGCGCCTCGGCCGAGCTGCTCCGTGCCGAAGGGCTCGGCCCGCGCCTGGTGCACCGGGTCGGTGACGCCTTCGAGGTCGATCTGGGCGAGGCCGCGTGGGACGTGGTGCTGGCCTCGCAGTTCACGCATCACCACGACGACGAGGCCAACCAGCGGCTCGCTCGGCGGGTGGCGCGGGCCTTGCGTCCGGGCGGGGTGTACGTGGTGCAGGACCTGGTGCGTCCGCGCACCCCGGCCGAGGCGAGGCGACTCCGGTTGGGGGCCCTGCTCGACCTCTACTTCGCCGCCAGCAGCGGTGCTGGCACGTTCACCCTGCCGCAGATGCAGGCCTGGCTGGTAGGGGCGGGCCTCGTGCCGCTGCGGCCACGCTGGCTGCGGACGCTGCCGGGCATGGCGCAGGTCATCGGTCGGCGTCCCTGATGAGGACGCGCGCTGATCACGGCGCGCTGATCACGGTGCGCGCCGATCAGGGGACGTGGGCCGAGCGGCCGTCGTCGGCTTCGCTGTCGGCGTGCACGCGCTGCACCCCGAGCCGACGCAGGCGGGCGCGGGTGCGGGCGTTGGCCCCAACGATGTCCAGCGTCAGGCCGAGGGTGGCGGCCTGGTCCTGGAGGCTGGCGAGCACCAAGGTCGCATCCAGGTCGACGTAGCCGACGTGGTTGAGGTCGAGGCGCCAGGGCAGCTCGTCGCGATGCCGGTTCCAGAGCGTCCGCACGGCGTCCTCGACCTGCGTGGCCGACGCGAACCAGAGCACCCCTTCGACGGTGACGACGTGCCGCCCGCCCTCGCGGTGGTGCTCGATGCTGACGCGCGTCTCGCGCAGCAGGTGTACCAGCACCGCGATCGCGACGCCGACCAGCACCGCCTGGTCGACGCGTGGTTCGAGCAGCAGCGTGAGCCCCAGCGTGGTCCACGCGATCGCCGCTTGGGTGCGCCCGAGGCGCCACAGCGACGCGACCGGTTGGATGCGCACGAGGTCCCGGACCGCGGCGATCACCAGGCCGGCCAGCACCGCGCGGGGCAGGCCGGCGAGCAGCGGCGCGAAGGCGATGAGCCCCAGGGCCGTGACGCCCGTGACGAGCCCCGACCAGCGCGTGACGCCGCCGGCGAGGCGGAAGAGCGCGGCGCGCGAGAAGCTGCCACCCACCGGGTAGGCGCCCGCGAGGCCCGCCGCAACGTTCGCGACGCCCTGGCTGAGTAGCTCACGGTTCGGATCCCAGCGGCGCTGGGTGTCGGCGTAGCGACGCGCGATGGCAACCGGTTCCGCGAAGCCGACGAGCGCGATCACCAGCGCCCCGATCAGCAGTTGCGGCGCGAGCGCCCAGGGGAGGTCGAGCTGCAACTGCGGCCAGATGCCGCCGATGCGGCCCAGCGCCGGGCCGAGCGCCCCGTCGCTCCAGCGTGACACGAGCGTGCCGAGCACCACCGCGACGAGCGCGCCGGGGAAGAGCGGGTGGATCCGCCGCGCGCCGAGGATGATCGCCAGCGTCGCGAGCGTGGTCAGCAGGGCCCCCCATGACCAGTCCGCCGGCGTTGCGAGGGCCTGCGCCGCGCGGCCGAGCAGGCTCAGCCCGAACGTCGGTACGCCCAACGCCGCCGGGAGCTGCGAGGCCACGATGAGGACCGCCGCCCCCAGCGTGAAGCCGCGCAGCACAGGCTGCGACAGCACGAACGCCAACGCGCCGGCGCGCATGAGGCCCAGGGCCAGCCGCACGAGGCCGACCATGAGCGCGAGGAGCGCAGCGGCACCGGCGTACGCAGGCGTGCCGGGGGGCAGCTGGATGGCGAGCACCCCGAACACCAGCACCGCCGACATCGCGGTTGGGCCGACCTGCATCGCCGGGCTGGAGGCGAACCACACGGCCGCTAGCGGCGCGACCACGGCCGCCACCAGCCCCAACTGCGCGGGCACGCCGGCGAGCTCGGCGTAGGCCAGCGACTGCGGCACCAGCACCAGCGCGACGGTGACGCCCGCCAGCACGTCGCCGACGTGCAGCCTACGGCGGCGGGAAGGTGACGGAGAGCGGCGCATCGGACGTGGCGATCATACGCGCCTCGGATGCGTCCCCCTGCGCTGCGGCGCCCGTGCCGAAGCCCTGATCGCGCTGCCCTGGCGGCTGCCACACCGTAGGCTGGAACCGTGCGTGTTCGCGAGGATGCCGTCGCCGGCGGCGATGCTTTGACCCCGGCCATTGACGACGCCGAGGCGACCCGCCATCGAGGCGAGCTCTGGCGGGCGGTCTACGTGCCATCGGTGCTCATGGCGATCGGCGAAGGGATGCTGGTGCCGGTCCTACCGTTGTACGTGGCCGAGCTGGGTGCCGGCTTCGCGCTGGTGGGCCTGGCCTTGGCGGGCGAGGCGATCGGGATGCTGCTCGGCGACCTGCCGGCAGGCGCCTTGCTGCGGCGGTTCCAGCGTCGCCGCATGATGCTCGCTGGCGTCGCGGTGGTGGGCCTCGCGGTGGCCCTCGTGCCGGCGACGGGGGCGGTGCTGGCGGTCGTGGCGTTACGCGTGGTGGCGGGGCTCGGAGCGGCGATGTGGAACCTCTCGCGGCACGCCTACCTCACCGAGTCCGTGCGGCGTGCGGCGCGCGGCCGCTCGATCGCCACCTTCGGTGGCGCGACCCGCTTCGGTCTACTGATCGGTCCGGCATTGGGTGGCGCGATCGCCGGCGCCTTCGGGATGCCGGCCACGTTCATCGCGTTCGGTCTGCTGGCTGTGGTGGTGTGGGTGGTGTGCGCGCGCTTCCTGGAGCCGAGGTCGGCGCCGGAGGGAGCGAGCCAGCGCTTGGGGCATGCTGCAGCCCTTCGCGGCGTGCTGACCCGCAAGCGGGGCCTGCTGATGGTGACGGGCCTGGGGTTCCTGATGGGTCAGACGATCCGCTCGGGCCGCAAGGTCATCCTGCCGCTCTACGGCTCGGTCGCGCTGGGTCTGGACGTGGAGATGATCGGGCTGGTGGTGTCGATCGCGGCGGCGTTCGATCTGGCGCTGTTCCCGCTGGCGGGTCAGATCATGGACCGCTGGGGCAGGAAGTTCACGATCGTGCCCTGCTTCGCGATCCAGGGGTTGGGCATGGCGCTCGTGCCGTTGGCGGGCGG
>PXAU01000244.1 GCA_003567075.1 Trueperaceae bacterium | reverse complement strand
GTCGCGCACACGCCCGTGGCCAGCACGCGCAGGAGCGCCTCGCCCTCGCCGGGGGCGGGCACGGGGATCTCGTCGACGCGCAGCTCGCCCGGCGCGTGCACGCGGACGGCCAGCATGCGTTTAGGCACGGCCTGCTCGGCGGTTGCGGCGCGTGGGTCGACGGCGGGAGTGC
The DNA here is from genome assembly GCA_003567075.1 of Trueperaceae bacterium. Lineage (GTDB taxonomy): Bacteria > Deinococcota > Deinococci > Deinococcales > Trueperaceae > CSSed10-48. The sequence goes on along the minus strand of PXAU01000244.1, from coordinate 3,255 downwards.
TGCTCATGGTGTGGATGTTCCTTCCGGCTCGCTCGGCTGCCGTAGCAGTGCCACCTCCAGGACCGAGCGGTCACCGCGATGCCAGGCTTCGTAGTACTCGATCGCACGGCCATCGGCGAGATACGTCACGCTCCGCAGGAACAGCACGGGGTCGGAGGGTTCGAGTTCGAGCCGCGCGGCGACCTCGTCGCCTGCAGCGATCGATTCGACCGAGCGGTGGCCGCGGTCGATGTGGAGGTCGAAGTGATCGGCCAGCGTCTGGTAGAGCGAGCGGTCGGTGAGGTCGATCGTTTCGAGGCCGGGGACGAGGTCTGCGGGGAGGTACGTGGTGGTCAGGACGATGGGTTCGTCGTCGACGGAGCGGACGCGTTCGATGGCGACGACGGTGGTGCCGATCCCGATGCCGAGGCGCTCGGCCACTGTGCGGTTGGCGGGGACTAGTTCCTGATGCAGGACCAGCGTGCGTGGTGCGCGGCCTTGGGCGGTCATGTCGTCGTGGAAGCCGGTGAGTGATTGCACGAGGCGGCCGCGGATCTTGGGTTCGGCGATGAACGTGCCGCGGCCTTTGCGGCGTCGTAGCAGGCGCTCGTGTTCGAGCGCGCCGAGCGCTTGGCGCACCACGGTGCGGGAGACGTCGAGCATTCTGCAGAGTTCGGGTTCGGAGGGGATCTGCATGCCTGGTGGCCAGCGGCCGCTGTCGATCTCGTCGCGCAGCAGGGCCTTGAGCTGGTGGTGGTAGGGCACGGGACTGCTGCGGTCGATGACGCCGCGCACGGAGGTAACGGGCAGTGTCTCGGGAGCGTCTCTGTCGCCCTCACGGCCATTGGTGGCCATCATGCCCCTCCGACCTCCGTCTCTCGTGCCCCGTTTCGTCTCGCCTGCGACCGACGCGCATGTGGGCCATCTGATCGTGCCCCGCATGTAATCCTGTAATGACAAGGTATCGTGGGCGTGGGCGAGTGTCAAGTGCGATGGAACGACCCGAGGAGGAGCGGATGGACGAGGTCAAGGTCTGTGTCATCGGTACCGGCAGAGCGGGCATGGTGCATGCCATCAACCTCCGTTGGCACGTGCCGCACGCGCGACTGGTCGCGGTAGTGGACAGCGATGCCGAGCGCGCCGGCAACGCCGCCGCGGAGGTCGGGTTACCCGGGAAGGGCGTGACGCGGTTGGCCGACGCGCTGGCCCTCACCGACGTCGACGCGCTGGTGATCACCACGCCGACGTTCACCCACGCGCCATTCGTGCGCGACGCCGCAGCGCACGGTCTGCACGTCCTGTGCGAGAAGCCCATGGCGCTCACCGTGACCGAATGCGACGACATGATCGCCGCCTGCGAGCGGGCCTCCGTCACCCTCCAACTGGCCTTCATGCGGCGCTTCGACCCGCCCTTCGTGCAGGCCAAGCGGCAGCTCGAGGCGGGGGAGATCGGCGACCCGATCATGGTTCGCTCGCTCACGCGCGGCCCCGGTCTGCCGCCGGCCTGGGCCAACGACATCAAGACCAGCAACGGCATGCTGGCGGAGGTGAACAGCCACGACTTCGACGCGGTGCGTTGGTTGACCGGTGCCGAGTACGAGGAGGTGCACGCCCGCGGCGGCGCGCTCAAGCGGCCCGACATGCGCGCTACGCTGCCGGACTTCTACGACGTCGCCGTGGTCAGCGCCCGCATGCGCAACGGCACCTTCGGCATCATCGACGGCGTGTGCCCCTCCGAGTACGGGTACGACGCCCGAGCCGAGATCGTTGGCAGCCGCGGCGTGCTCTTCGCCGGCGACATCCGTAGCCCCGGCGCCGCTCGCGTCACGCGCGAGGGCGGCGCGGTCGGCACGCACTACGCCTCGTGGCGGGAGCGCTTCGCCGAGGCGTACCGCGCCGAGGCGACGCACTTCGTCGAGTGCGTTCGGGAGGGGCGGACGCCTGCGGTCGGCGGCCGTGATGGTCGAGCGGCCGTGGCGGCCGTCGTGGCGGCCAACCGCTCGCTGCGCGAGGGCACGCCTGTCAGGGTCGACGCTTGAGCCAGACGGCTCACGGTGTGCCGTTGCCGGACGCTGGGTGAGGCAGCCAGGAAGCGCGGCGCGCGGCCCGAGCGGCTCGCGACCGCCAGCCCAGTCAGCGTGATGATCGCATCAGCCGATCGTCTCGATCTCCAGGTCGAACAGGCGCCCGATCATCCGCAGGGCCGTGGGGTGGTGGCCGGCCAGGAGGATGGCGTGGTGGCTCGGTAGCCGCTCCATGAGCGCAGGGCCGTCGGGGACCCTGATCACGCCGCCGTTGCGGCAATCCGAGCCTGGGTACTGCACGTACCCCGTGAGCTCGCCCTCGACCACCGCCAGCGTGCCCATCGAGGGCGTGAGCTTGGCCAGGGTCACGGGGCCCTCCAGCATGCGCGCGTCGATCGCGCTGGCGTCGTCGTCGACGATGCCGAGCACCTTCTCGCGCAGCGTCCACGAGGTCGACATCGAGGTCGGGAGCACCCCCAGGTAGCCGCAATGCGCTACGAGCACGTGGTGCTCCGGGTGGTCGACCGGCGGGAACGCCTCGATGCGCTCGTGCGCGAGCGCCGCCTGCCCCATGAGGAACGGGTAGAGGTTCGTGAGCATGATCGGCACGCCGAGCGAGCGCAGCAGCAGGTGCTTGGTGAGCATCGAGACGGTGTCAGCCTCGCAGCCCCAGGTCAGTCCGCGCTCCTCGTGGAGCAGGTTCCAGGCCAGGCAGGGCGTGCTGTCGGAGAAGAACGATTCGTTCAGGCAGTTGATGCCGGCGGCCTGCACGTGCTCGTCGTCGCCGAGAGAGGCCCGCAGGGCCAGGTAGAGCTTGAGCGCGGCCCTGCGGTTCCGCTCTGGCAGGTCGTCCAGTCGCGTGGTGGAACGTACGCGCTCGAAGGCAGCGTCGGCCTCGGCGTCGGAGATCCGCTTCGCTGTCTCACCCAGTGCCCTGAAGCTGCGGATCTCGACGGTGACGCCGAAGCGCTCGAGCATGCGTTCGCTGCAGGCGTCCTCCCACCAGAAGAAGCGCTTGAAGATCGCGCCCTGCATGCCGTCGCCCGGGTCGTCTTGGTAGACGACGAAACGCGTCCGGGCCAGCTCGCGCTTGAGTCCCAGCGCGCGGCACAGCACCCGCGTCTGCTCGACGTCGTAGGGCGCGAGCGTCGGCACGCCCTCCTCCTCGAGGTAGCGCGCGATCTCCCAGTCCCACATGGCCATGGTGCCGAACTCGGACGTCACGAGGATGCGTGGTCGGTCGAGGGCGCGC
>PXAU01000355.1 GCA_003567075.1 Trueperaceae bacterium | reverse complement strand
GCTTGCCCACCATGGCGAAGGCCGGCATATCGAAGCGCTCGGCCAGGCGGTGCACGCGCTTGCGCGTGCCGTTGGAGAGGATGGCCACCTTGATGTCGGCGGCGCGCAGCGAATCGAGCCACGCAGCGGCCCCGCTACTCAACTCCTCGGTGTTGCTGGCGATGAGCGTGTCGTCCAGGTCGACCAGGATCGCCCGCACCCCGAGCGCTTCGAGCAGCGCCGGCGTCACGTCGGCAACGGTGTCCACCAAGACGTCGGGCCGCACCACCGCCCAACGCTAGCATGCCCTCCTTGCGGGACCGGTCAACCTTTTCACGAGCCTACGATCGGGTTGGCGGGGCGCGGGCGCGCTCAGCCCTTGACGGATCCGGCCAGCAAACCCTTGATGAAGTAGCGCCCCAGGATGATGTAGATGATCAGCGTGGGGATGGCCGCCAAGATAGCGCCTGCCATCGGCAGGTTCCAGCGCACGGCTTCGCCGCCGGCGAGTTGCGCCAGCGCCACCGTGATCGGCGCGCTGGCGCGCCGCGTGAGCGTCACGGCGAAGAGGAACTCGTTCCAGATCTGGGTGAACTGCCAGATGACGACCACGACGAAGCCAGAGATCGACAGCGGGAAGACGATGCGGGCGTAGAGGCCGAAGAAGCCGGCGCCGTCGATCTTGCCGGCCTCGAGCATCTCGTCGGGGATCTCGGCGTAGAAGTTGCGGAAGATGAGCGTGGTGATCGGCAGGCCGTAGACCACGTGGGTGAGGATCAAGCCGGGCAGCCCGCCGTAGAGGCCGATGTCGCGGAGGAACTGGAAGAGCGGGATGAGGACGCTCTGGTACGGGATGAACATCCCGAACAGCATCAGTGGGAAGATGATGTTGGCGCCGGGGAAGCGCCACTTCGAGAGCACGTAGCCGTTGAGCGAGCCGAGCATGGCCGAGAGCACCGTGGCAGTGATGGCGAGGACCAGGCTGTTCTGGAGGCCCGTGCTGAACGCCTCCCAGGCCACCACGAAGCTTTGCCAGTGCCAGACCTCGGGCAGGTGCCATGCCGTCGCTAAGCGGATGGCGGCTGGCTCCTTGAGCGCGGTCACGACCACGAGGTACACCGGTCCCAGGAAGAAGACCGTCGCCAGGATCAGCAGCACGTACGTGAGCCAACGCCGAGGCAGGCGAACACGCTTGATCGCCTCGATCATCGCCGCACCTCGCCACGGAGGCTGCTCCAGAGGTAGGGGATGATCACGGTGGCCACCATCACCAGCAGCACCATGGCGATCGCGGCCCCTTCGGCGAACTGGTTCCCGCGGAAGGCGCGGAGGTACAGGAGCAGCGCTGGTACGCTGGTGGTCGCCAGGTCTGGGCCGGCCATGGCCCAGATCAGGTCGAAGATCTTGAGACTGATGTGGCCCAGGATGATCATGGCCGAGAGCGTGATCGGCCCGAGCAGCGGGAAGACCACGTGGCGGTAGACCTGGAAGCCGCTGGCGCCATCGACTCGGGCGGCCTCGCGCAACTCCTCCGGGATGCCGCGCAAGCTGGCCAGGTAGAGCGCCATGGTGTAGCCCGACATCTGCCAGATCGCCGCGAGGATGATGCCGATGAGGGCGAGGTTGAAGCCCCGGCGCTCAGGGTAGGGGAGCAGTTCGACACCAGGCGCGCCGGCGAGTGTCCAGCCGACCAATCCCAGGCCGACGACCGCGAACGCCATGCCACGGCCGCGCCGCGCCTGGCGGAACGCGTTCCAAGCGATCACCAGGAGCACCGCGGCGACCACGAGCGCCGTGATGCTCGGGATCAGGTTCCAGTCGAAGTGCCAGATCTGCGTGCGAGAGGTCAACCACGTGAACTCGCCCTGCGGCAAGCCGACGTAGGTGGGCAGCAGGTTCACGCCCCCTTGGGGTTGCAGCATCCAGCGCCAGACGGTGCCGGTGACGATGAACGACAGCGCGAACGGATACAGGAACACGGTGCGGAAGAAGCCTTCGCCCTTCACGCCCCGATCGAGCAAGATAGCCAGCAGCAGCCCGAGGCCGAGCGTCCCGACGATGAAGAACAACGTGAAGAACAGCAAGTTCACGAGGTCTTGCCGGAAGCGCGTCTCGAGGACTCCGGTGAAGAGCCTCGCATAGTTGTCGAGGCCGACGAACGCCCGCTCGGGACGTAGCGCCAACGCCTGTGCGGGGTCGCGGCCCCAATCGGTGAGCGAGAAGTAGAACGTCTGACCGATGAAGCCGTACACGAAGACGGCGAGGACGACCAACGACGGCAGCAGCATCAACACTGCGCTCAGGTGGTCGCGTGTGAAGCGGCGCATGGCGTTCGAAGGATCGGGGGGCTGAGATGCCCCCCGATCACGGCCTCCTCGTGAGTTAGCGGCCGATGCCGCTCTGCAACGCGACGACGTTGGCTGCGCTGGCAGCCGCCTCGGGGCTGCCGGTGTCGAGGAAGATCTCGATGACCTGCGCGAAGTCGTTCATGAACGTCTCGTTGGCGGCGGTGCCGTGGGCCATGCTGCCGACCTGACGGTCGACGGCGAAGTCGGCGGCTGCCGAACGGATGTAGTCGTTGTAGATGCTCAGATCGCTGTCGGTGCGCGGTGACAGCGAACCCTTGAGCGGGTTGAAGGCGTCGGACCCCTCGAGCGAACCGGCGACGCGCAAGAACTCGATGGCGTTGTCGCGGTTCGCTGCACCGACAGGCAAACCGAACGAGTCGGACAGGACCATGAAGATGCCGTCGGTGCCGGGCGAGGGAGCCCAGGCGAAGCCCGTGCCGGGCTCCAGTTCCAGCGTGGTGGCCATGTAGCCCGCGGCCCAGTCGCCCATGATGTTGAAAGCGGCTTCGCCATCGACGACACGGTCGGTGGCCTGCTGCCAGGAGAGACCCGCGGCGTCGGCGTTGGTGCAGGCCATGACGTCGGCGAAGAGCTCCCACATGACCATGGCTTCGGGGGCGTTGAAGGCGAGCTCACCTGTCCACAGACGGCTGTACTGGTCGGGCCCAAGCGCCGCCAGCGCGACCGACTCCCACAGGTGCTGGGCGGTCCAGTTCTCGCCCAGGGACAGGGGGGTGACGCCTTCGGCCTGGATCGCCGGGCAGACCTCGAGGAACTCGGCCCAGGTCTGTGGCACGTCGATGCCCCATGCCTCGAGGTTCGCTGGCACGTACCACATGATGTTCGAGCGGTGGATGTTGACCGGCACGGACCAGATGCCCTCAGGCGTGCTGATGAGATCGATCAGGTCGGGTGGGAAGACCTCGAACCAGCCCTCCTCCTCGAACAGGAAAGTCAGGTCTTCCATTCGGCCGGCGACCACCCAGGTGCCGATCAACTCCTCGCCGGCATGCACCTGGAACGTATCGGGTGGGTTGCCGCCCAGCATGCGGGTCTTGAGGACGGCCTTGGCCACGACGCCGGCGCCGCCGGCCACCGCCTCGCTC
>PXAU01000323.1 GCA_003567075.1 Trueperaceae bacterium | reverse complement strand
TGAACGTCACCCCGTTCCCGGGCATGCTGCAGCGCTCGCGCAACGCGGTGACCGCCAGTGAGAGCGAGTTCGACCTCATCAACCTCAACGAACAGTGGTACTCGCTCTTCTACGCCGGCGGCTTGGTCACGCCGATCCTGGACATCGACCCGGAGTTCGTCCTCGACCCGCAGGTGATCGAGTACGCCTACGCCACGCGCTGGAACCCCGATATCGGCTACTCCACCGAGGACGGCGCGCTCTACGGCCTGCCCATCAACGGCAACATCCAGTTGCTCTTCTACCGCTCCGACCTCTTCGAGGAGGCGGGCCTCGGCGCGCCAACCACCTGGGACGAGGTCGAGGCCGCTGCGCAGGTGCTCCACGACCCGCCGTCACGGATTGGTCTCGTCACCCGTACCGCGCCGACCGACTGGGAGTTCCAGTCGTACCTGCGCGGCTACGGAGGATCCGTGATCGAGGTCGATGACGACGGTCAGTGGCGCGTTGGCATCGCCGACCCCGCTGCCGTCGAGGCCCTCGAGCGCTACATCCAACTCAACCGCGACTACGGGCCCGCGAACTACGCCAGCGTCAGCCAAGCCGAGGCGCTGTCGCTCATGCAAAGCGGCCGCGCGGCCATGGCCCACGTCGTCGGCGCGGCGGCACCGAACTTCGAGAACCCCGAGCTGTCGACGGTCCAGGGCCTGGTGCAGGCCACCATCGTGCCCGGACCAACCGCGGACAGCCGCGCGACCATGTCGGGGATCTGGGTGATGGGCATCCCGGAGAACCTGCCCGATGCCCGTAAGCAGGCCGCGCTCGAGTTCATGCGCTGGGCGCTGACGTTCGACGCGCAGATGCTCTACGCGCGCGCCGGCGCGATCCCCGTCCGGCAGGACGTATACGAGACGCTCGGTCAAGAGGACGGCTTCGGTTGGATGCAGGCCATGGCCGACAGCACGCCGTTCATCAATGCGCAGCCGCGCGTGGCCGAAGCGCCGCAGATCATCACCGCATTCGCCGACCAGGTCGCTGCAGCGTTGCTCGGTCAGGTCTCCGCCGAAGAGGCCTTGCAGACCGCCGCGAGCGAGATCCACAGGATCATGGTCGCGGGCGGCTACGACGTGGCGCCGCTCGACTGAACGGATCCGAGGCGACCGTGGCTCGCCCCTCCACTGGCAGCGCCAGGAGCCGACCCTTCGTGGGTCGGCTCCTGGACCAGCACTTTCCCGTCGTGGCGCTGGCGCCGTTGATCGTCGCCTTGCTCTTGCTCACCGTGTACCCAGCGCTGCAACTCGTGCGGATGGCCTTCTCGGACGTCGGCATCGTCAGCGGCGGAACGACCTGGACGTTCGTGGGGCTCGAGCACCTCCGGACCCTCGCCGAGGACCGTACCGCCCGTATCGCGTTCACCAACACCTTCATCTTCACGATCGTGGTCGTGCCGATCGAGGCGGCGCTCGGCCTCCTGCTCGCGTATCTCGTCAACCAGACCCGAACCCTCGGTGCCTTCTACAAAACGGTCTTCATCGTGCCTCTCTTGTTGCCACCCATCGCCATCGGCGCGCTGTGGCGTCTCATGCTCGACTACAACTACGGCGTCGTGAACCAGGCGCTGCTCGCCATCGGCATCGCCGGCCCGCCCTGGCTCGCAAGCCCGACGCTGGCGCTGCCGATGGTGATGCTCGTCGACGTGTGGCATTGGACCAGCTTCATGTTCCTGATCTTCCTCGCCGGCGTGGCATCGATCCCACAGGAGCTGGGGGAGGCGGCCGAGGTCGACGGAGCGACACCGTGGCAGGTGTTCGCGCACGTGGTGCTCCCGATCCTGAAACCAACCATCGTCGTGGCGTTGATGATGCGCACGATCCTCGCGTTCAAGGTCTTCGACGTCCCGTACCTGCTCACGGGTGGGGGCCCAGGAACTGCCACTGAGATGATCAATATCTACATCGAGAAGGTCTTCTTCCAGCAGTTCCGCGTCGGCTATGGAGGCATGCTGACCCTCCTGACGGCGCTCATTCTGTCGACCTTCGTGATCGTGTACCAGCAGCTCTCGAGGCGAGCGGAGGCTGCGAGATGAGGCTGCGCCCCGGCACCGTCATCAGGCACGGCGTCCTCATGACGGCCGTGCTCGTCACGCTCGCCCCCATCGCGTTCACCGCCACGACCTCGTTGAAGTTCCGCCGCGACATCATCTCGGGACGCTTTTTCGATTTCGACGTTACGTGGGTCAACTACCAGCGATTGTTCGAGGGGACGCGAGCGGTCTTCGGTCAGCTCACGCTCAACAGCCTCATTGCCGGCATCGGCAGTACGCTGTTCGTGCTCGCGATCGCGAGCCTTGGCGCGTATGCCCTCAGCCGCTTCCGCTTGCCCCGGAGGGTCAGCGCGCTCGTGCTTGGTTGGCTCCTGTTCGTCTACATGCTGCCCCCGATCACGTTCGCCGGCCCCTTCTACCTGATCGCACGCCAGATCGGCCTCTTCGACACCCCTGCTGCGCTCGTCATCGCGCACTCGGTGCTCACCTTGCCGTTCGCCGTCTGGCTCCTGCAGAGCTTCTTCGCCGAGATCCCGCGGGAGCTCGAAGAGGCCGCCGCGCTCGACGGCTGTTCGCGTGGCGGTACCTTCTGGCGTGTCGCGCTGCCGATGACGCTCCCGGGACTGTATGCGACCGCGATCCTGACGTTCGTGTTCTCGTGGAAGGACTTCCTGTTCGCGCTGGTCCTCACCAGCACGCCCCGCGGCGGCACGATCCCGATCGGCATCGCCAGTTTCGTGCAGGAGTGGGACCTTCGCTATGGCGAAATGGCGGCGGCGACCATGCTCGCAGCGGTACCCGCGATCGTCCTGGTGCTGTTCGCCCAACGGCACATCATCAAGGGCATGACGATGGGCGCGGTGAAGGGGTGAGAAGGCACTTCCCCGCAGCGACGTCGGCCCAGCCAACCCTGAGGACCACCCATGCGTGACACCCGTGACGACCCACCCCCGACCTTCGTCGACGACGCGGTCACCTTCGCCATCCCTCGTCCCGCTCACGCCTCGCGACGCGAGCGACCGAACGTCATCGTCTTCTTCACCGACCAACAACGCTGGGACACGGTCGGCGTCCATGGGAACCGCAGCGGCTTGACACCGACGTTCGACCGCGTGGCGGCGTACGCCACGCACGTGGCGCAATCGTTCACGGTGCAGCCCGTGTGCGGCCCCTCACGCGCCTGCATGCACACCGGCACGTACGCGACCCAGTCCGGCTGCTACCGCAACGGCGTACCTCTCCCCGAAGACGCGGCGACGCTGGCCCGAAGCTTCGGAGCGGCCGGCTACCACACCGGTTACATCGGCAAGTGGCACCTCGCTTCGGGCGAACCCGTCGCACCTGACGAACGCGGCGGCTACCAATCGTGGCTGGGGGCCAACAAGCTCGAGTTCACCTCCGACGCCTACCACACCG
>PXAU01000118.1 GCA_003567075.1 Trueperaceae bacterium | reverse complement strand
GGCCTTCCCGCGGCTCAACGCCTTCGGGTACTGGGTCTACGCCGTCGGCGGCCTGTTCATCTACACCAGCTTCTTCCTCGGTGACCCACCCGACGTCGGCTGGGTGGCGTACGCCCCGCTCACCTCCCTGTCGAACAACCCGGGCCTCGGCACCGACTTCTACATGATCGGCCTGTTCGTCGGCGGCATCGGCACGCTGGTGACGGCGATGAACCTGATCGTCACCATCATCAACATGCGCGCCCCGGGCATGTCGATGATGCGCGTGCCGGTGTTCACCTGGATGATGCTGATCACCAGCTTCCTCATCATCTTCGCGTTCCCACCGCTCACGGTGGCGCTGTTCCAGGTGATGATGGACCGCACCTTCGGCACGCTCTTCTACGTGCCTGAGGCAGGCGCGATGGCGATCCTGTGGCAGCACCTGTTCTGGATCTTCGGGCACCCGGAGGTCTACATCATCATCCTGCCGGCCTTCGGCGTCATCTCGGAGGTCATCCCGACCTTCAGCCGCAAGCCGCTGTTCGGCTATCCGGTCATCATCCTCTCGGGCATCTTCATCGGCTTCATGGGCTTCGCGGTGTGGACGCACCACATGTTCACCACCGGCTTGGGTCCCGTCGTCAACACCGCCTTCGCGCTCACCAGCATGGTGATCGGCATCCCGACCGGCATCAAGGTGTTCAACTGGCTCGGCACCATCTGGGGCGGTCACGTGCGGTTCACGACCTCGATGCTGTACGCGGTCGCGTTCCTGATCACGTTCACCGTCGGCGGCATCACCGGCATCATGCTCGCGGTCCCACCCTTCACGGCCCAAGCGCACGACACCTACTTCGTGGTGGCGCACTTCCACTTCGTGATGGGGGGCGGCGCGCTGCTGGCGTTCCTGGCCGGGCTCTACTACTGGTTCCCGAAGCTCACCGGCAAGCTCCTCGACGAACGTCTCGGCAAGGCCGCGTTCTGGTTCGCCGTGCCGGGCTTCTGGGTGATCTTCTTCCCGCAGCACTTCCTCGGTCTCATGGGCATGCCGCGCCGCACCCAGACCTACGTCGAGGGCATCGGTCTGGAACTGTGGAACATGGTCTCGACCGTCGGCACGTTCATCATGCTGGTGGGCCTGGTCCTGCTGCTGATCAACATCATCCACGGCTTCGCGCGCGGCAAGCCCGCCGGCGACGATCCGTGGGATGCCCGCACGCTGGAGTGGGCGACCTCGTCACCGCCGCCCTACTACAACTTCGCCCGGCTGCCGGTCGTCAACGACCGCGACGCGCTGTGGGTACAGAAGTACCCCGAGTCGGTGCACGGCGAGCGCGTGCCCGACGATGCCAGCGAACCCTTCGATCGCCACGGCGCGCACATCCCAGGCCAGAGCTGGTACCCGCTCCTGGTGGCGCTGGCGCTGCTGCCGTTCAGCTACGGCTGGCTCTACGACAACATGTGGGTCGTCGGCCTGTCGATGGTCGTCGTGACGTTCGGGGTGTACGCTTGGGCCCTGGAGGGCGTCGGCGGCAAGCACATCCACCCGTCCGACCGCCACGGCCCGCAGGGCGCCGGTGAGGGGGAGCAGGCGTGAGCGTGCAGAGCGCTTCCGGCGCGTCCGTCGTAACCGGGTACACCGACCACCACGGCACCTACAAGAGCACCAACCTGCCAGACATCAAGCTGATGATGTGGGTGTTCCTGGCGTCCGACATCATGTTCTTCGGCACCTTGCTCGGCACCTACCTCGTCTATCGCGGGCGCAGCCTGACCGGCCCGTTCCCGACCGACGTGCTCGACATCCCGCTCACCACGGTCAGCACGTTCGTGCTGCTCATGTCGTCGTTCCTGATGGTGCTGGCGCTGCACGCGCTGCGCCAGAACGACATCACCAAGTTCCGGCTGTGGACCGCCGGGGTGGCGTTCTTCGGCAGCGTCTTCCTCGGCTTCCAGGTGTACGAGTTCATCCACTTCGTCGACATGGGCCTCACGCTGCAGGGAAACCTGTTCGGCACCACCTTCTACGTGCTCACGGGCACGCACGGGGTGCACGTGGCCATCGGGATCATCTGGTTGCTGTCGATCCTCGTCCCCTCCTACGTCAAGCCCTGGACCAGCAAGGACGACGTCTACCTCGAAGCGGCCGGTCTGTACTGGCACTTCGTCGATCTGGTGTGGATCGTGATCTTCACGGTCGTCTACCTGGTCGAGTTCATCTGAGGCGGCGCTGATGGCACACGGGACGCACAAAGGCACCGGGCTCTACATCCTGATCGCCCTCATCCTGGGCGTGATCACCTTCATCGAGTACGTGATCGTCGAGTTCCCCCCCACCTGGATGAGTTCGGGTTGGATCCTCTTCTGGGTGATCGTCATGTCGGTGGCGAAGTTCTGGATGGTCATCTGGTTCTTCATGCACCTGCGTGACGATCCGAAGATCTACACCGGCTTCTTCACCTCGGGCGTGGTGATCGGCATCGGCACCTTCGTGGTGCTGATGGCGATGTTCCTGCTGCCGCGCGCGGTGGCGCCGGTGGTGGCGCAGGAAGCGCCCGTCGAGCAGGTGGCCGAGGTGCCCACCGAACCCGACCCGCTCGGCGCGGAGCGGCGCGAGCTGATCGACAGCGATGGCGTCTCGCGGCCGCTGGCCAGCCGCGCTGGGACACCCCGGCCGCGCGACGGCAGCCTGGTGGTGACACCGCCCGCCGCCGCCGAACCCGACGTCACGGTCGTGATCGACCCACCCGAGCCGGTCGCCGAGATGGCACCGGAGCCCGTGGTGGAGCCTGCGCCTGAGGTGGTACCGGATCCCGACGTGCCCGTGGCTGAGCCCGATCCCGACGTACCCGAGGTCGCTGATGCGCCTGCGCCGGATCCGACCTTCGACACCGCGCTCGGCGCCAGCACCTACGCCAGCTGCGTCGGCTGCCACCAGCCGACCGGCGCCGGCATCCCCGGAGCCTTCCCACCCCTTGCCGGGCACGCCGCCGACCTCTTCAACGCCGACGGCGGCCGCACCTACCTGATCGACATGATGCTCTACGGCCTCCAAGGCGAGATCGTCGTCGACGGCACCACCTACAACGGCCTGATGCCGGCCTTCCCGCAACTCAGCGACGACGCCATCGCCGCGGTCCTCAACCACACCCTCACCGAATGGGGCAACGACGCCCTCATCGACGACTTCGACGCCATCCGCGCCGAAGAGATCGCCACGGAGCGCGGCAAGGGCCTCAGCGCCAGCGACGTCTACCGGCTGCGCGGCGAGCTCGGGCTGGAGTGAAGGGGGGTTAAGGAGACAGGGCCGTGTTGCGCATCCCCGACGACCCGCTCATCATCGTCGGCTGGCAGGCCGATCCGGTCCTGATCGGCGGCCTGCTGGCCCTGGCCGTGGCGTACGCCCTGGCGGTCGGGCCGCTGCGGCCCACGCTCGCCCCGGGCGCTCCCTTCGAGCGCAACCGTGCGCTCCTGTTCGCAGCCGCGCTCGTCACCTTCTACCTGGTGGAGGGCTCGCCCCTGCACGACCTGTCCGAGCGCTACCTGCTCTCGGCCCACATGCTCCAACACCTGCTGCTCTCGTACGTGGTGGCGCGCATGATGCTGGTCGGGGTGCCGGCCTGGTTGTGGCGGCGGCTGCTGCTCAACCGCCGCATAGCGCCGATCTCCCGGGTGCTGCTCCGGCCCACCACCACGTTCCTGGTGTTCAGCATCTTCTTCGCGCTCTGGCACATCCCCGTGATCTACGAGGGCGCCCTGATGAACCCGACGTTGCACCACGTGGAGCACATCGTGTTCCTGGCGACGGCGATCATGCTTTGGTGGCCCATCCTGAGCCCGTTGCCCGAGCTGCCGCGCGCGCCGCACCTGCTGCAGATGGCGTACCTGTTCACCATCCCCATCGCGCAGCTGCCGGTGTTCGCCGCCATCACCTTCTCGCCAGACGTGGTGTACCGCACGTACGAAGTGGCCCCACGGGTCTACCCCTGGCTGTCACCGCTGGCCGACCAGGCGCTGGCGGGCGCCATCATGAAGGTGATGGGCCTGGCCTTCTTCAGCGTGCCCTTCACCCGCATCTTCTTCGACTGGTACCGGCGTGAGAACGCGCGCAGCGTGACGCAGCGCGACATGCGCCGCACCTTCGAACCGAGCGTGGTCGCTGGCGACGCGCCGAGCCAATCGTGAGCGGCGTGCTCGACGGCTCGATGCGACGTGACGGAGGCGACGACGGAGGCGGCGTCCCCGTGCGGGCCGTCGCCTTCGACTGGGGCGGCGTGTTCACCGAGGGCACCTTCGACGGCCGAGCCGTGCAGGCCCTCGCCTCGTTGTTCGGACGCGACGAGGACGACGTCGCCGCGGCCTACTACCCGCTGATGGAGCACTTCGAGGTCGGCGCCTTCGACCTACCGGGCTTCCACCAGCGACTGCTTCGCGACCTCCACGCGGAGGCCGACCTGGCTTCCTTCCGCAAGGCCTTCCTCGGCGCGGCGCGCGAACGCCCCGCGATGTTCGAACTGCTCGCCGGTCTACCCCAGCGTTACGCCGTGGCGATGCTCTCGAACAACGTCCCCGAGCTCTGCGACCGGGTCCGCGCCGATCCCCGGATGGCGCGCGTGGAGCGCTTCGTGTTCAGCAACGAGATCGGCGCGCGCAAGCCCGACGCGCGCGCCTTCGCCGCCCTCGGCGAGGCGCTGGCGCTGCCGCCCGAGGCGACCATCTTCGTCGACGACAACGCCGGCAACATCGAGGTCTGCCGCGCGCTCGGCTACCGCGGCATCCTGCTCGACACCCCTGCCGGGTTCGCCGAGCGCTGGCGCGCTCACGTGCCGGAACTCACCTCCTTGGTGGCTGGACCGGCCTGGGTATGAGACGCCCGTGGCAGGCAGGACCGCGATGAGCGGGGGTGGCGACGGTGAGCGCCCCGAGGTCCTCGGTGACGACCGCACCCCGCTCGGGACGCGGCCGCTGAAGCTGCTGCAAGGCTACGTCTGGCACCCGCGCGATCTCGAGATCGACCTGGCCGAGTACCTGCCGCGCCAGCTCGAACGCGACGTCCACGTGCTGTGGGACCCCTTGCCAGCGCCGCCGTTCACGTTCTTCGACGACGGCACCCTCGCCGCGACGCAGCAGGTCTACCAGCTCACCGTCATGCGCTACGTGCCACCCGAGGAGGACCCCGCGGCCCTGCTGCCCTGGCTGGTGGAGACCTTGCAGGCCGCGCTCGAGCGCTCGCCGGCCGAGGTCGGCTGGCAGGTGATGGCCGACCTCCGGCCGCTGGCCTGAGGGCGACGCGGTGCGTGCGCACAGGCATCCCCCAAGGGCGCGCGCCGAGCCTGCAACGATCGCCTGATCGACCCCCCAGGTAGCGCCGTCCTCGGTTCAGTAGCGGTAGATTGCCAGGGCGCCGGACTCGCTGGGGAGGCGCTCCGCCGGCACCACCACCACCTCGCCCTTCGTGCGCAGGACCGCTTCGGCCAGGTCGTCGAGCAGGTCGTCAGCGTCCTGGCGCAGGGCACTGCCGGGCTCCGGTTGCCCCGAGCTCGCTCCCAGACGGCCGGGTACGTCGCGCTCGGCGGCCACCAGCAGCACGTCGACGCGGCCTTCGACGGCAGCGCGACCGATCGCCTCGACGTCGCTGGATCCCAAACCTCGGGCGCGGGCGCTGCCGTAACGCTCCAGCAGCGTCTCGAGCCGCTCCAGGTAGCGCGGTTCGAGCGCCCGCCAGGCCTTCTCGCGCAAGGCCTCGACATCGAAGGCCTCGGGGTTGCCCTCGACCCCTGCCTGCAGCAGGAAGGGGTTGCGGCTGAGCGCCCGGAAGGGTGTGTGGTGCTCGGGCAAGGCCGCCAGCAACAGCGGCAACTGCGTCGGCTTCGACACGTGCTCGAGGACGGCCCGGTCGACGTGCCGGAAGAACCGCTCGGTGTCGATGTCGACCTCTTCACCGCGGTCGCCGTGGCCGTGGTGCATCGCCCGATCGCCGGCAGCCGAGCCCTTCATCCCGTACGACGCCACGGTCAGGTGCGGCTCGGTGCGGTCTTCGCCGAGCGCCTCGGTGAGCGTCAGGGGTACGCCATCGAGCTCGACCGGATCGAGCGTGTAGCGGTTGCCCTCGAACAGTCGCGCCTCGCGGCGGCTGAGCGCCAGCACGCAGAAGCGGTCGGCCGACTGCAGCACCCGCAGGAGCGGCTTGACGTGGAAGCTGTCGCTCACCACCACACGCTCGACCAGCGGTTGCTGCACGTCGACGATCTCGAGGCGCTCGGGTGACGCCAGCAGCGCCAACCCCTCGGTGCGGTGGGTCCAGAAGCCCTTGTCGTGTTCGAGCGCCCGGAGGCGCTCCAGCAGCCGCTCCGCGTCCGCTTCGTCGAAACCGTGCCGCAGCGCGGCCTCGACGTCACGCACCAGGTTGCGGAAGCGGATCGGGTCCTGGTCGCGCTCGGGACGGTGGCGGTGGGTGGGTTGGTAGAGCGAGACGCAGGGGGGCTCGTGGGCATGGAGCAGTTCGACGAGACGATCGCTGGTGAAGTGGCGCATACAGCCTCCTTCGTGCCTGGAGCTCGGCTCGTGCAGCGGTCCCTTGGTACCCCGATGGTACGCCCCGTGGCTCACACCCCGCCGTCGGCCTGGTCACCCTGGAGCGGCCGTAGCCGCGGTGGTAGCGTCCGTTCATGTCGCACCGGGCGGACGGCAGCATGTCGAACCGCGCCGACCGCCGCCGCTGGACCGTCGTGGTCGTGTTCTTGCTGGCGTACCTGTTGTCGTTCTTCTACCGCTCGACCAACGCGGTGATCGCCGACGACCTCGCGCGTGACGTGGGTCTGAGCGCGGGCGCGCTGGGGTTCATGACCAGCCTCTTCTTCCTCACCTTCGCCAGCGTCCAACTCCCCCTCGGCTCGGCGCTCGACCGCTACGGGGCCCGCTTCGTGACGCCGGGGTTGCTGCTGGCAGCGGTCGTCGGGAGCCTCGTGTTCGCGTCCGCCGAGAGCGTCACCGGCCTGGCGGTGGGTCGCGCGCTCATCGGCCTCGGCATGGCCGGCGTCCTCATGGGCGCGCTCAAGGCCTTCGCCGCCTGGTTCCCACCGACGGCCTTCGCCTCCGTCTCCAGCCTCTTCGTTGGCCTCGGCTCGCTGGGCGCGCTGGCAGCCGCGACGCCGCTGGCGTACCTCGCGGGGGCCTTCGGCTGGCGCGCCGTCTTCGCCTGGGGGGCGCTCGTCGTGCTCGTGGCCGCGATGGCGATCGCCTGCAACGCGCGCGAGCCGCGTACCGGTACGGGCGTCGTCGGCGCCACCGCCGGTGGTGGGTTCGCCGAGGTCTTCAGCAGCGACGCCTTCTGGCGCTTCGCGCCGCTCACTCTGGCCGTCACGGGCGGCCTGTTCGCCTGGCAGGGGCTGTGGGCGGGACCGTTGCTCACGCAGCGCCTGGGCTTGGATGCGCTCACCGCCGGGAATGTGCTGCTGGCGCTGGGCCTTGGCGTGACGGCGGGCTTCCTCGGCAGCGGGCCGTTCGCCGCTCGCCTTGGTCTCGCCCGCGCCACGGCGGCGGGCGCAGCCGCGTTCCTGCTGTGCCTGCTGCTGTGGTTGCTGGCGACGCCCGCCTGGCCCACGCCGCTGCTGCAGGTCCTGGCGACCGTCACCGGCGTCGCCGGCGCCAGCAACGTGCTGTCCTACGCGCTCGCCCGCGACGCCTTCCCGCACATGCCCGGACGCGCCGTCACCGCGGTCAACCTGTTCGGCATCGGCGGCGGCGCGCTGCTGCAGTGGGGCCTGGGAACCCTGATCGGGGCGTTCCCGCGCGTGGCCGGCGAGCACCCACCGCTGGCGTTCACGGCCGCGCTGGCGGCGACGGCGCTGGTGGTGCTGGTGGCGCTGGCGCGCTTCCTGCCGCTCACGCGGCCGGTCGACCCTCCTCGCTCGGCACCGTGATGAGGTGCACGTCGCGCTGCGGGAAGGGGATGCTGATGCCCTCGGCGTCGAAGCGCGCCTTCACCGCCTGGGTGATCGCCCAGCGGGTGGTGAACAGGTCCGCCGGCAGGGTCCAGAAGCGGCACAGGATGTCGACCGAGCTGTCGCCCAAGCCATCGACGGCCACCACCGGCTCGGGCTCGGCCAGCACGCGTTCGTCCTCGGCCAAGACGGCCCGGATCGCTTGAATGGCGGCCACCATGTCGTCCCCATAGCTGATCCCGAAGGTGATGTCCGCCCGGCGCCGCTCCGCCCTGCTGAAGTTCTGTACGGCGTTGCCCCATACCGAGCCGTTGGGCATGAACACCACCACGCCCTCGAAGCTCCGCAGCTTGGTGATGAACAGACCGACGTCCTCGACCATGCCCGCGACGCCGTTCACCAGCACCGCGTCGCCGACCTTGAAGGGCCTCAACGTCAGCAAGAGCACGCCTGCGGCCACGTTGGACAAGGCCCCCTGCAGCGAGAGCCCGATGGCCAGGCCAGCGGCACCGATGAGCGCGACCAAGCTGGTCGTCTGCACACCGAAGCGGTCGAGCACCGCCACCAGCGTGAAGAGCAACACCAGTGCGCGGACGATGCGCGCTGCCACGGCGGCGAGGGTGGCATCGATCGTGGGCCTGCGGCTCACGACGCTCCGCACCGTGCGCTCGAGCCAGCCTGCCACCAGCCAACCCAGTACCAGGATGGCGGCGGCGGCCAGCACGTTCAGTGCCAGCGCGACGATCGGATCGAGGGCGGTCGCGGTCAGTTCCATGGTTCCTCCCCGTGTGGGCCCCAGCGGCCTGGCGAGGCGCCGCTGGGGAGACGCGTCAGGCGCTCGTGCGGCAGCGCCTCACAGCGCGGCCCACGTTCACGGCCGTGGCCCGACGAAGCGCGTCTCCTCGCGGAAGACGTATCCCTGCCGGCGGGCCAGCAACTCCCGGTAGCCTTCGTCGTTGCCACGCTCCGCCACCGCATGCAGGTCCGCCGTCTCGCGCCCGAGCACCTCGAGCTCGGCCTCCAGGCGCGCCACCTCGGACTCGGTGTAGGCCAGGCGCCGCACCTCGACGGCGATCAGTCCCGCAACCTGGAGGCACCCCAGCAGGCACACGGCCACGAGCACGGCGTTGATCCCACGCGCCACGCGCACCGGCCGCTGCACGTCCGGCGCCTCCACCGCTTCGCTACCGAGTGGATCCAACCGGCGCGCCCCGCGCAGCGGATGCTCCGCAGGTTCGTCTGCGGCGACCGGGCGTAGATCGAAGGCGGTGGCGGGCCTCACTCGGCCACCTCCGCCAGCGCCAGTGCCTGCCGCAGGAAGCGGGCGGCGTCCTCAGGCGGGGTCGGGTTGACGTAGCTGCCGCTCGCCCAGTCGAAGCCGGCGTGGCGCGTCAAGCGCGGCAACAGCTCGAGGTGCCAGTGATAGGCGGCGTCGCCCGGGTGCGGCCGGGTGTGCAGGATCATGTTCGTAGGCGGTTCCTCGAGCGCGTCGTTGAGCGCACGCACCAACGTCTGCAGGAGCTCGGTCAACAGCGGCAGGCGGTTGGCCGCCACGGCCGCGAAGGCGCTCTCGTGGGCTCGCGGCAGGATCCACGTCTCGAAGGGCGTCTTGGCGGCGTAAGGGGCCACGGCGACGAACGCCGCGTTCGCGCTGACGACGCGGTCGCGCTGGCGCAGCTCCGCCTCGAGGACGTCGCAGAAGAGACAGCGGCCGGTGGCCGCGTGGTGGGCCGCCGCAGCGGCCGCCTCCTCCTCCACCCAACGGTTCGGAACGGGGACCGCCAGCACCTGACCGTGCGGGTGATCGACGCGGGCACCAGCCGCGCGCCCGGTGGTGCGGGTCATCTGCACGTGCGCGACGCCGGGGTCGCTCGCAAGGTAGGCCAAGCGATCGCGGTACAGGCGCAGCACGTCGGTGAGATGGGCGGCCGACATGGTGTCGAGCCGCACGCCCGGATCCGGATGCTCGATGACGATCTCCTCGCGACCGCAGGCCTGCATCCAGCGGAACGGCCCCTCGCTCCGCTCGTCGCGGACGCGTTCGCCGAACGGCGACGCCGGCGCCGGCAACACCCTCGCGCGCCAGCCAGGCCCGTTCGCCGGCGAGGTGCTGGGCCTCAGGGCTTGGATCTCGGGCGGCAGGGCGGCCTCGTTGCCAGGGGCGTACGGCGACGCCCCGTCGGCCGGCGAGACGCTACCGAAGTCGGAGCGCTCCAGGCCTCGTTCGGGCAGCATCAGCACCCAAGCGGGTCCGAACGGGTCCTTGCGCAGCACGGGCATCGCGCCCAGTGTACGTGCGCTGGCGCACCGCTGGCCGTGAGGTTGCGCAAAGCGCGGCGGTGTGAGGGGCGCCACGGCGGCCTAAGCGAGACCGACCTATCGTGCTTGTGGTTCGCTCTCAGTGAACGGGCGAGGGAGGACGGCGGCCCCATGGAAAGCGGCTTACGCGACGCGCGAATCCTGGTGGTCGACGATGAGCCCGTCAACACGTTGCTCCTGGGCCGCGTGCTGGCCGCCGTCGGGTACCAGCGGGTCGAGACGCACAACGACGCGGAGGAGGCGCTGGCAGCACTGTTCGCCGCGCACACCGCGGACGTTCCGTTCGACCTGGTGTGCACCGACTTGCACATGCCGCGCCTCTCCGGCCTCGAGCTGATCGAGCGCGTGCGCGCCGACCTCGCGCACGACGACGGTCTTCCCATCCTGGTGATCACCGCCGATCTGACCCCCGAGGCGGAGCAGGAGTGCCTCGAGCGCGGTGCCAGCGACTTCGTGACCAAGCCCTTCAAGGGGCCGCAGGTCCGCGCGCGGGTCGCGAACCTGCTGCGCACGCGGCTGCTGCAGCGGCAGCTGCGCGAGCACGCGACGCGCCTCGAAGAGGCCGTGCGAGCCCGCACCGCCGAACTCGAGGCGGCGCATCACGACGTGCTCGAGCGCCTCGCGGCGGCAGCCGAGTACCGCGACTACACCACCGGCCAGCACACCCAGCGCGTCGGCCACCTGGCCGCCCTGCTGGCCGAGGCGCTCGGCTGCGAGGCGCACACCGTCGAGCTGCTGCGGCGCGCCGCACCGCTGCACGACGTCGGCAAGATCGCCATCCCCGACACCATCCTGCTGAAGCCGGGGCCGCTATCCGAGAGCGAGTTCGCGCAGATGCGCTCGCACGTAACGGCCGGTGCACAGCTGCTGAGCGGTGGCCGCTCCGAACTGCTGGACGTGGCCGAGACCATCGCTCGCACCCACCACGAGCGCTGGGACGGCAGCGGCTACCCCCACGGCCTGGCTGGCGACGCGATCCCGCTGATCGGTCAGGTGGTCGCCGCGGCGGACGTCTTCGACACGCTCGTGAACGAGCGCCCCTACAAGCCCGCTTGGCCGGTGGCGCGAGCCGTGGACGAGATGCGCCGTCAGCGCGGGCGCTGGTTCTCACCAGCCGTGGTCGACGCCTTCTTGCGCGTGCTCGAGGCGCATCCCGACCTGGTCGCGACGCTCGAGGCGGCGGCTCGGCACGACCAAGCCGAACGCGACCAGGCTGCGCAGCGCGGTTGACCGCGCCGCGCGTGCCGGCGATGCTGCGGGCATGACGCGCCTGTTCGAACCACGCACGCTCCGCGACCTGACGCTCCGCAACCGCCTGGCGATGTCGCCCATGTGCACGTACGCATGCGAAGCCCGCGACGGTCGCGCCGGCGACTGGCACCTCCAGCACCTGGCGTCACGCGCCTACGGCGGGTTGGGGCTGGTCCTGTCGGAGGCCACCGCGATCGAGCCGCGCGGCCGCATCAGCCCCGAAGACCTGGGCCTCTGGGAGGACGCCCAGGTCGCTCCGCTGCGGCGGGTATCGAGGGCGGTCAAGGCGGGCGGCGCTGCCTTCGGGGTCCAGCTCGCGCACGCCGGGCGTAAGGCCAGCAGCTACCGCCCTTGGGCGGGTCGACAAGGGCTGGCCGCGGTGACCGACGGCGGCTGGCCCGACGACGTGGTCGGTCCGACCGACGAGGCCTTCTCGGGGGCGACCGCGCTGCCGCGCGCGCTGGCGGGCGACGAACTCCCCCGGCTGGCGCAAGCCTTCGCCGCAGCCGCGGCGCGCGCCGACGCGGCCGAGGTGGACGTGGTCGAGATCCACGCGGCCCACGGCTACCTGCTGCACAGCTTCCTGTCGCCGTTGACGAACCGGCGCAGCGACGGCTACGGCGGCGACGAGGCCGGCCGCACGCGTGCGCTGCTGGAGGTGGTTGACGCGGTCCGGGCGGTGTGGCCCGCCGGCAAGCCGCTGTTCGTCCGGCTCTCGGCCAGCGACTGGGTGCCCGAGGGCTGGGACGCCGACGCCACCGTGCGCTTGGCGCGCGTACTGGCGCGCCGCGGCGTCGACCTGATCGACTGCTCGTCGGGCGGCGCCGCAGCCGGCGCGCGCGTCGTGGCACATCCGAACTACCAGGTCGGCTTCGCGGAGCGGGTGCGGCGCGAGGCGAGCGTGGCGAGCGGCGCGGTGGGGCAGATCGCCGATCCGCGGCAGGCCGAGGCGATCGTGGCCGAAGGCCGCGCCGATCTGGTGCTGCTGGGCCGGGCCCTGCTGCGCGACCCGTACTGGGCGCTGCACGCCGCCGCCTCGCTCGGCGCGGCGCCACCCTGGCCGACGCAGTACGGCTGGGCCATCGGCTGAGCAGCCGCTCAAGCGAACTCGAACAGGGCCCCCTGGCTCGGCCCCGCGTCCGGCTCGGGCAACGCCGTCACCTCGCGGAAGGCCAGCGCCGCCCGCTGCAGCGCGGCCAAGGCGGGCTTCGTGATGGTGGGTGCCGCCAGCACACCCCGTACAGGCTCACCGGTCAGCTCCCGCACCCGGGCGACGTACCGGGCCAGCTGGTGCACCGCCTCCTGCGTCGCCTTCGCGCGCTTGAGCTCCACCACCACGAGGCACCCCTGCGCGTCGCGAGCGAACAGGTCGATGCCGCCGACGTCGGTCGGCAACTCCCGATCCAGCACCGTCAGGCCCGGCTCGATCAGTTCCGGCGCGCGCGCCAACGCGCGCTGCATCTCCGCTTCGGTGCCCATGAGCACGAAGCCCGAGCCCTCGCGCAGCTCGAGCGCCTGCACCAGGCTGGTCTCCAGGAACACCACCCGCACCAGCTCCTCGGGACTGCGCCGTTCGGCCACCAGAACCGCCTGGCCGTCCTCGAGGGTAGCCCACACCTCGTCGGTCTGCGGCTGCCAGTTGACCGGCTTCACCCCCCGGTAGCCGTGCACCTGGAGGCTGCCGTCGGGTTTGAGCATGACCAGGTAGTCGCCGGCGTCGGCGACGCTGGCGGCGCGACCGTGGTAGAGCACCTCGCATTCGGCCACGACCTGCACCAGGTACCGGCCGCTGCGCAGGTGCTCGTCGAGGAACACCACCAGGTCGGCCGGGCTCTGTGCGAGGAGCTGGTCGCGGAGCACCCGGCGAGTGTACCGTCGGCAAGAACCCGCCGCGGCGACGGTAGACTCGAGCGCATGGGACACCTGGGTGCGCACGTGTCGGCCGCTGGTGGCGTGGCCAAGGCCTGCGAGCGCGGTGCGGCCATCGGCTGCGACGCGTTGCAGGTGTTCGTGAAGAACGCCAACGTCTGGCGCGCCAAGCCGCTCGCGGCAGACGCCGTGGCGGCGTTCATGGCGGCACGCGACGCCACCCCAGGCCCGAGCGTCCCGGCGCCGCTGGCGGTGATCGCCCACGCCTCCTACCTGATCAACCTCGCCAGCCCGGTGGCGGAGACCGCCGACCGCTCCCGCGACGCCCTCGTCGACGAGCTGCAGCGCTGCGACCAGCTCGGCATCGACGGCCTGGTCGTGCACCCTGGCGCGCACGTCGGCCAGGGTGTGGACGCCGGCCTCGACGCGATCGCGCGGGCCTTGGACGAGGTCTTCGAGCGCCATCCCGGGGGACGCGCCCGGCTGCTGTTGGAGAACACCGCTGGCCAGGGCACGGTGCTAGGCGCCGAGCTGCAGCACCACGGCCGGATCGTGCGCAGCGTGGCTGCACCGGACCGTCTCGGCCTCTGCCTCGACACCTGCCACGCCTTCGCGGCCGGGTTCGACCTGCGCTCGGCCGACGGCTACGAGCACCTGCTTGCAGCCGCGGACGCCGCCTTCGGGAGCGCCGCCGTGGTCGCCTGGCACCTGAACGATTCGCGCCATCCGCTCGACTCGCGCAAGGACCGGCACGCCAGCATCGGCGCCGGCGAGATCGGCCTCGAGGCGTTCGCCCGCCTCGTCCACGACGCGCGCTTCGAGCACGTGCCGATGATCCTGGAGACGCCGTTGGGCGACGATGGTCAGGGCCATGCCCGCGACCTGATCACGCTGCGCGGCCTCGACGCACGCGCCGCCTGAACGCAGCCAGGCGAAGGGGGCGTCACGGGCCACGACCCCTCCCGGGCGCTCGAGAGGAGCCACACATGCACCAGACGAGCTCGTTCGCCGCCTGCCTCCCCCACCACCTGGAGGTGCTTCGCCGGAACCTCGAGGTGCTCGAGCGCATGAGCGACGGCATCGACGAGGTGCAGGCCGACCTCGGCCCGCTCCCGGGCGGCTCGAGCTTCCGCTGGCTGCTGGGGCACGTACTCGTCTACCGCGACCGGATGCTCACGCGCGCAGGCGGCGAGCCGGTGTGGGACGAAGCCGGCGCAGCCGCCTTCGAGCGCGGCAGCGATCCCGCGCAACCCGTCGCTGCCAGGCCCACCATGGCGGACTTGCAGGCGCTGTTGCGACGACAGCAACCGCGCTTGGAGGCGGCGTTGAGCGACCTCGACGCTGCGGCCTTCGCCGCCCCGGGTCCGCGCGGCAGTCTCGGCGAGGATCTCGCCTTCCGCGTGTGGCACGACACGTACCACGCTG
>PXAU01000001.1 GCA_003567075.1 Trueperaceae bacterium | reverse complement strand
GGACGCCCGGACGCGCCCAGAGGGGAGTCGCGACGTGTCCACGAAGCACCGTGGCAGCGCTGAAGAGCGACGCGCGCTCGACGCCTACATCAAGCTCGCCCGCGCCAGCGCAGCGGTCGATGCGCGCATCAACCGACCGCTGTCGGGGGCTGACCTGACCACCAGCCAGTTCGGGGTGCTCGAGGCGATCTGGCACCTCGGGCCGCTCAGCCACGGTCAGATCGGCCGCGCCCTGCTCAAGAGCAGCGGCAACGTGACCGTGGTGATCGACAACCTCGTCCGCCGCGGCCTGGTCCGGCGAGGGCCCGATTCGCACGACCGTCGCATCAGCCGCGTCGCCCTCACCGCCGCCGGCGCGGCGCTCTTGGAGCGCGTCTTCCCCGCCCACGTCGAGCGTGTGGTCGACGCCTTCGCGGCGCTCACGGTCGATGAACTCGAGACCCTCAGCGCGCTGCTCAAGCGCCTCGGTCTCAGCGCCGCGGGCAGGTCGGGCCATCCTCGCACGAGCCAACCGACGCCTCGGACCGACCCACCGAACCCCAGCCGCGCGCCCGCCGCGCCGACCACGCTCCAGGAGGACCCCGCATGACACGCCCCAGCCCCGCACGCGGCCTGCACCACATCACCGCCATCGCCGGCGACCCGGTGGAGAACCTGCGCTTCTACCAGCACGTCCTCGGCTTGCGCCTAGTGAAGAAGAGCGTGAACCAGGACGATCCCTCCCCCTACCACCTCTTCTACGCCGACGGCGCCGGCGCCCCCGGCACCGACATCACCTTCTTCCCATGGGCCCACGCGCGGCCCGGCACCCCCGGCGTTGGCGTCGTGGGCGAGACGCTGCTCACCGTGCCGCATGGCAGCCTGCCTTTCTGGCAGATCCGCTTCGAGGCCTTCGACGTGCGTACCGAACCGCTGCGCGAGCGCTTCGGCGAACGCACGCTGCCGTTCGTCGACCCGCACGGCATGCGCTTGGCGCTCGTCGAGGCCGACGATCCCTTCGCCTTCACGCCTTGGCCCGCTAGCCCGGTCCCGGCCGAACACCAGGTGCGCGCGCTCCACGGGGCGCGGGCGCCGCTGCGCGAGCTCGAGCCCACCCGCGTTTTCCTCACGGACGTCATGGGCTTCCGCCAGCACGGCGAGGAGGACGGCTGGCAGCGCTTCGTGCTGCCAGGCGCCCAGGGCGCCGGCGCGGGCCACCTGCTCGACCTGCGCGCGGCGCCGCAGGAGCGCCGTGGCGCCTGGGGCGTCGGCAGCGTCCATCACCTCGCCTGGACCGTCGACGACGTCGCGCACCAGAGCGCCCTGCGCGAGGCCGTGGCCGCCGCCGGTCGCCGACCCTCGGAGATCATCGACCGCTTCTGGTTCCAGTCGGTCTACTTCATGGAGCCCGGCGGCGTGCTGTTCGAGCTCGCTACCAAGGGACCCGGCTTCGCCGTCGACGAGGACCCCGATGCGCTGGGCCAGCGGCTGATCCTGCCGCCCTGGCTGGAACCTCACCGCAGCCAGATCGAGGCCGTGCTGCCCGACCTCAAGCAGGCGGCCAGCAGCGAGGTCCGCGCGTGAACGGCGTCGACCTCCACCCGCAGCGGAGCGATCCGCACGCCGGCGGCCGCCTGCTGCGAGCGGGCGCGTCACCTGGTGCAGCGCCGGTTGGGGTGGTGCTGGTGCACGGCCGCGGCGACTCCGCCGCCGGCATCCTCAGCCTGGTCGAGCCGCTGCGGGAGCGCGGCGCGCCCGACGTCACCTACCTGGCGCCGGAGGCGAGCGGCAACACCTGGTACCCGCAGCGTTTCATGGAGCCGA
This sequence comes from Trueperaceae bacterium, assembly GCA_003567075.1. Lineage (GTDB taxonomy): Bacteria > Deinococcota > Deinococci > Deinococcales > Trueperaceae > CSSed10-48. The sequence continues at coordinate 1,661 of PXAU01000001.1, read as the reverse complement.
GCGAGCGCAACCAGCCGCACCTGGACTCGGCCTTGGCGACGCTCGGGCGCAGCGTGGCCGAGCTCGAGGCGGCCGGCCTGCCGCGGGAGCGCATCGTGCTGCTCGGCTTCAGCCAGGGCGCCTGCCTGGCGCTCGAGTGGGTGGCTCGCGAGGGTGGGCGCTTCGGCGCGGTGGTGGCGCTCTCGGGCGGCTTGATCGGCGCCGAGGTGGATCCCGCCCGCTACCCGCGCCGCCTCGATGGCACGGCCGCCTTCCTCGGCTGTTCCGACGTCGACCCCCACATCCCCGAGAGCCGGGTGCACGCCAGCGCCAAGCAGGTGCTCGCGCAGGGCGCCGACGTCATCACGCGCATCTACCCCGGCATGCCCCACACGGTCAACGACGACGAACTGCGCTGGGTTGCCGAACGGCTTGTGCGCCTTGCGCTCGGCGACGATCCCACCCCGCCGCCCGCCTGAGCTCTCCGCAGCAGCGCTTACGCTCACCCGGGCCGGTGTCGCGTAGCATCGCTCCATGGCCGACGACGACACCCGCCCCACCCTGAGCGACGCCGAGTGGCGCGAGCGCCTCGATCCGGAGGCGTATGCCGTGCTGCGGCAGGAAGCCACCGAGCGGCCCCACGCCAGCCCGCTGAACCATGAGTGGCGCGCGGGCACGTACGTCTGCGTCGGCTGCGGCGCACCGCTGTTCCGGGCGGAGCGGAAGTTCGACGCCGGCTGCGGCTGGCCCTCGTTCGACCAGGCGCTCCCCGGCGCCTTCGAGACCACGACCGACTTCCACCTGATCTACCCGCGCACCGAGTACCATTGCGCGCGCTGCGGCGGTCACCACGGCCACGTGTTCGACGACGGTCCTACCGCTACGGGCGCGCGCTACTGCAACAACGGCGTCGCGCTGCGCTTCGTGCCTGACGAAGCGGACGTGCCCCCCCAGGAGTGATCGCAGCCCCGGGGGCGTCGCCCATCCGGGGGGGCGTGGCCCATACCCTGCGCGGGACGATGCGCCGGCACGGGAACAGGGGGGCGCGGGAACAGGTCGTGGCCGCGTTCGGCTCAGCCCCGCCCGTCGCCGCCGCGCCGCCACGGCATCGCGCGCCGCTCCAGCCACTGCAGCAGGGCCGTCAACCCCACCCCTAACGCCATCACCACGACCAGGGCGGCGTACATGCGCGGCGTGACCAGCACCTGCCAGTAGTAGAAGATCAGGAAGCCGACGCCCTTGTCGGCGCGCACGAACTCGACCGCCACGATCACGATCAGGGCCGTGCCCAGGGCCAACCGGAGGCCCGAGAACACGATCGGCAGCGCGCCGGGCAGGATCACGTGGCGGAACATCTGGGCGCGGCTGGCGCCGAAGTTGCGCCCCGCCTCGAGGTAGACCTTGTCGATGCCCTGCACGCCGGCCATGGTGCTGATGGCCACCAGGAAGAAGGCGCTGATCGCGACAACGGCGATCTTCGGGCCCTCACCGAAGGGGTTCGGGAAGACCAGCATGAGGATCGGGAAGATCGCGATCTTCGGCAGCACGTAGATGGCCGACATGGTGGTGTCGAGCATCATCCGCACGGTCCGGTTCAGGCCCATGACCATGCCGACCAGCACGCCCGGCGTCGCCCCGATGGCGAAGCCCCCCAGGACACGCGAGAGCGTCGCCCACACGTG
>PXAU01000039.1 GCA_003567075.1 Trueperaceae bacterium | reverse complement strand
CCAGCACCGACATGGCGACCTTGAACCCGGTGCCCGGCGTGCCGATCATCGCGCTGGCGGGCAGGCGCAGATCGTTCAGCCGCAGATGCGCGAGCGGGTGCGGGGCCACGGTATCGATCCGCTCGACGATCCGAGAAGAACCATCGTAACCGTTGCGCCTCCGAAATCCGAAAAACTCTTTACTTCATCTGCAGTTACTGAAGAAGAGCTTGATGAGGAAGAAGCACTTGAAGGTGTTGAAGGAGAAGAAGCAGAAGCTGCAGAAGGAGAAGCGGCTGCTGCTGAAGGCGAAGGCGATGCTGAAGAGAGCAAGGAGTAATTAACTTCTGACTCGTTATGGCACTGATTGCAGGCCTGGGTAATCCCGGGACAGAATATGAGCATACCCGCCATAATGTAGGTTTCGACCTGGTCGATCAGTTGTCGGCCAAACTGTCCATTTCATTTGATCCCGATAACGGCCTTTACCAGAAAGGTGAAGGCCGTTTTAAGGGACAGCAGGTAGTGCTGCTGAAGCCCACCACTTTTATGAACCGTAGCGGAACCCCCGTCAGGAAGGTTTTGAACGCTTATGGTATATCCCCCGAACAATGTCTTGTCTGCCACGATGATATTCATCTCGACATAGGTAAAATACGCCTTCGTCCCGGCGGAAGTGCCGGGGGCCATAACGGTGTTGCCGACATTATTGATAAACTGCATACACGCGACTTCCCCCGGCTCAGAATCGGGATCGGCAATAACTTTAACAGGGGCAGGCAGTCCGACTATGTGCTTTCCCCTTTTACAACCACCGAAAGGGAAGAGATTGAATCGGCGCTGGAGGTTGCTTCCGATGCTATTTTAACGTTTCTTCGGGGTGGCATTGATTTGGCTATGAACAAGTTTAACTAACAGGTACTATCGCTAACTGAAACCAATAACAATAACATGTTACATTCTATCTTCTATATCATACCGGCGGCGGGCTTGATTGCGCTGCTCTTTACCTACATAAAATCCAGCTGGGTTAAGCGGCAGGAAGTGGGTGATGAGAATATGGCGCGAATTGCCGGCCACATCTCTGAAGGAGCTATGGCTTTTCTTCGGGCCGAATACAAAACTCTCTCCATTTTTGTAGTTCTTGTTGCAGTACTTCTCGCCTACCAGGGGCATATTACGGAAGGATCATCCTACATGATCGCCGTTTCATTTATTGTGGGCGCTATCTGTTCTGGTCTTGCGGGCTTCATCGGAATGAAAGTGGCTACCAATGCAAACGTACGAACCACCAACGCTGCACGAACCAGCCTTGGCAAGGCTCTTGAGGTTGCTTTTTCGGGTGGATCCGTAATGGGTCTTGCCGTTGTGGGTCTTGGTGTTCTCGGCCTCAGCATTCTGTTCCTGCTCTTCGGATGGCAGTTTGGCCTTCACAGCCAGGCAGCTCCTGCCGATACAGAAACCGTGCTTGGCCTGGTAATCACCGTAATTACAGGATTTTCGTTCGGTGCCTCTTCTATCGCACTCTTTGCACGTGTGGGCGGCGGTATCTATACCAAGGCTGCCGACGTGGGTGCCGACCTTGTGGGTAAAGTGGAAGCCGGTATTCCGGAAGATCATCCGCTGAACCCCGCAACCATTGCCGACAACGTAGGCGATAACGTGGGCGACGTGGCAGGTATGGGTGCCGACCTTTTTGAGTCGTTTGTGGGCTCCATCATCGGTGCCATGGTATTGGGTGCCGTGTTTTTTACCATTTTTGATGCAGATCCCGGAGCCGCACTCGGCGGTATGAGTGGTGTGTACCTGCCGCTGTTTCTCGCAGCCACCGGTATTATTACATCCATCATCGGTACGCTCTTTGTGCGTGTGAAAGAAGAGGGCGGAGATCCCCAAAAAGCGCTGAACATCGGTGAGTTTGGGTCTGCCATTCTGATGGCCGTGATATTTTACTTCCTCATTACATGGCTGCTGCCTTCGAGCTGGAGCTACAACGATCCGCTCTATGGACGTGTGTTCGAGTACACCTCACTGGGTGTTTACCTGGCCACCATCATCGGTCTGTTTGCAGGCCTGGGCATCGGCCTCATTACCGAGTACTACACAGGCTTTGGCAAGAAGCCGGTTATCGGCATAGCAGAGCAGTCGTTAACCGGCCATGCAACCAACATCATCTCGGGCCTTGGCGTTGGAATGATGTCGACCGGTATCCCGATACTCATCATCGCTTTTGCGATTATGACCTCGTTCCATCTTGCCGGCCTGTTCGGAATCGCGATCGCTGCGGTGGGAATGCTTTCCAATACCGGTATTCAGCTGGCCGTTGACGCCTACGGACCGATTTCGGACAACGCAGGCGGTATCGCTGAAATGAGTGAGCTTCCGCCGGAAGTTCGCGAGCGTACCGACAAGCTGGATGCCGTGGGTAACACCACTGCCGCCATCGGTAAAGGGTTTGCGATCGGTTCTGCCGCTCTTACGGCACTGGCGCTTTTCGGTGCCTATATGACCTCTGCCGGTATCTCAACCATCGATATTTCTGAAGCCAACGTAATGGCAGGTATCTTTGTGGGTGGTATGCTTGCTTTCGTATTCTCGGCCCTGTCGATGAATGCGGTTGGCCGTGCAGCCAAGTCGATGATTGAGGAAGTACGCCGGCAGTTTGCATCTATTCCTCCGCTCAAGGCAGCCCTTGAAGTGATGAGAAAGAACGAAGGCAAAGCCCAGGCCGACTGGTCTGACGAAGACAAGAAAACCTTCGATGCCGCACATGGAACCGCCGAGTATGGCAAGTGCGTGGAGATTTCCACAAAATCGGCCCTGCGCGAAATGATTGTGCCGGGTCTGCTTGCCGTGGCTGCGCCTGTGGCTGTCGGATTCATTTTCGGCAAGGAAGCACTTGGCGGCCTGCTTGCAGGTGTAACCGTTGTGGGTGTACTGATGGCGATCTTCCAGGCAAATGCCGGAGGCGCATGGGATAATGCCAAGAAGATGATTGAAGCCAATATCGTAATCGATGGCGAAACCTACAGCAAGGGTTCGGATGCCCACAAGGCAACCGTTACCGGCGATACGGTAGGCGATCCGCTTAAGGATACTTCGGGCCCATCGCTCAACATTCTGCTGAAGCTGATCGCGGTAATCGCGCTTGTGATTGCAACAGCTCTTTAACTTCGTTATTAGTATATGGTTATCGGTTGATCGTGAAAAGGCTGCCGGTAACTGAATAAAATTAAAAGCCCCGGTGAAGATAATTTGCCGGGGCTTTTTATTGAAGATGTGAGGTTTTTAAAACCTAATCAGCAAAATCGGTCAGCCACTTCAAAAATGTTTCAACCCCAATCACATCTATGGATTTGTGAACAGGGTACCGGTCTTGGCCGGGTATGATGATAAAGTTATGCTCTGTTTTATTGTCTTCAATCACATTTAAAAATCCCGGATTGAGCTTTGGAGCTTCTGTTAACTTTATATCTGCCGCTAACACCGGTTTTCTTT
>PXAU01000181.1 GCA_003567075.1 Trueperaceae bacterium | reverse complement strand
TTGGCAGGCAACGACCCGGCGACGGAGGCCTGGATGCAGTCCCTGCTCGACGCGCTTCCGGCCGCCAGCCCTGGCTCCTTCGTGGCCCACTACCGGCATTGGGACGATGGGTCGCGCTACGACGTCGCTCGTGAGGCGGCCACGCTGCACGCGGCCACGCCCGACCTGGTGCTGGCGAAGTCGCTCGGCGTGGTGATCGCGCTCTTTGCGAACGCGCACGGAGGCTTCGCGCCTACGCAGGCCGTGTTCATGGGCACGCCGCTGCGGCTCTTCGGCGAGGACCAGTGGAGCGCGCTTCGCGGCTTCGTCCAAGCCGTCCCGACGCTGCTGATCCAGCAGCGCGAGGACAGTACGGGCAGCTTCGCGACCCTCGATGCGGGCCTCCCCGAGCGAGGGATGGCGCGGTTGGTCGAGGTGCCGGGCTCGGATCATGCGTACCCAGAGGGGGTCGTCATGCCGATCATCGAGGGTTGGCTGAGCGAACGGCGGTGACGTCGCCGCTGCGTGGTCAGCGTCGACTGGAGCGCCTGGAGCGCCTGCCGGCGTCCGCGCGGGCGCAGCTGGCACGCGTGGTCGAGCTGTTCCGGTCGTCGCTCGGGAGCGCGCTGCTCGACGTGTTCCTGCACGGCTCGGCAGCGACGAGCGGGTTCGATCCCGCGAGGAGCGATCTCGACCTCCTCGCGGTCGTGGACCAGCGCCTCGCGGGCGGGCAGCGCCGGCGCCTGGCGGCCGGGCTGCTGGCGGTGTCGGGCGACCCGCACCCGGTCGAGGTGAGCGTCGTGACGCTGGCCGACCTGCAGCGCTGGCGGCATCCGTGCCCGTTCGAGTTCCACTACAGCGAGGCGCACCGCGCTCGGTTCGCGCAGGCGGACGAGCCGCCGAGCGTCGGACTCGACGAGGACCTCGCAGCCCACGTGAGCGTGGCCAAGGCTCGGGGCGTGGCGCTCCTCGGTCGGCTCGGCGTGGTCGCGCTGCCGACCGTGCCGCGCTGTGACTACCTGGGCGCCATCCGCAGCGACTTCGCCTGGGCGGAGCGCGAAGGGCTGCGGGCGTACGCGTCGGCGAACGCCTGCCGCACGCTGGCCTACCTCCGCTCCGGTCAGATCCTGTCCAAGACCGAGGGCCTGGTCTGGTGCGCGCGTCACGACATCGATGCGTCGGAGGCGCTCGCGCTGGCGCTGCGTGAACTCGTCGGCGAGGACGGCTGAGCGCCTAGCCCGTGACGCCCCCGCCGCCAGTGCGAGCGCCCCCGCCGCCACCTCGTGCCGCCTCGTCGCGGTCGCTGCGCGCGAACTCCTCGAGCTCCGACTCGAGCGCGTCGAGCTCCTCGGTGCCGGACATCATGCCCAACACCTCCTCACGGCTCACGTCGCTCTTGCGGAAGGTGCCGTAGGAGCTGCCGCGACGCAGGATCGTGAACGCGTCGCCCACCGGGTAGGCGTGGTGGACGTTGTGGGTGATGAGGATGACGGCGAGCCCGCGGGCGCGCGCCTGCGCCACGTAGCGCAGCACCGTCCCCGCCTGGCGCACGCCGAGCGCGGCGGTCGGCTCGTCCAGGATGAGCACCTCGGCGCCGAAGTACACCGCGCGGCTGATGGCCACGCACTGGCGCTCGCCGCCCGACATCGTCCCGACCGCCTGGTCGGGGTCGCGGATGTCGATGCCCATGCGCGCCATCTCCTCCACCGCCACGCGCCGGGCGGTCCCCACGTCGAACCGCTTGAGCGGGCCCCAGCCGATGGTGGGTTCGCGACCGAGGAAGAAGTTGCGCGAGACGCTCATCAGGGGCTGGATCGCCAGGTGCTGGTGCACGGTGGCGATGCCGCGCTGCTGGGCGTCGCGCGGGCTGGCGAAGGTCACCGGCTCGCCGCGCAGCCGGACCTCGCCCTTGGTCGGCGGGAAGACGCCCGAGAGGATCTTGATCAGCGTCGACTTGCCGGCACCGTTGTCGCCGAGCAGGCACATCACCTCGCCTGCCCGGACCGACATCGACACGCCACTGAGGGCGACGACCCGCCCGAAGGTCTTGACGATGTCGCGCAGCTCCACGACTGGCGTGCCGTCGCCCGCCATCACTTGGCCTCCGTCGCGCGCTTGCGGATGTAGTTGTTGAAGATCACGGCCACCAGCAGCAGGGCCCCCAGGAACACGCGGAACCAGTCGGTGTTCCAGCGGGCGATGAAGATACCTTGCGAGGTCATGCCGAAGATCAGCGCCCCGAAGACCGCGCCCACGACCGTGCCGTAGCCACCGGTCAGGAGCGTGCCGCCGATGACGGCGACGATGATGGCCTCGAACTCCTTGAGCATCCCACGCGTGACGTCGGCCGAGCCGAGGTCGAAGACCTGCAGCAGCGCCAGGATGGTCGCGCAGGTCGCCGTGCCCATGAACAGCACGACGCGCACGAACTCGACCGGCACGCCGCTGTTGCGCGCCGCTTCAGGGTTCCCGCCGACGGCGAAGATCCAGTTGCCGAACGACGTCCGCAGGAGCACGTACGACGCCACGATCGTGAGGCCAACCCACCACCAGACCGAGGCCGGCAGGCCCAGGAACTCGAAGCTGAAGAGCTGCCCGAAGACGTTGTCCTTGAGCACGGCCCTGGCGTCAGCCCCAGTGACGACGCCTTCGACCGTACCGATGAACGAGCGCACCGACACCTGGGTGGTGCCGGTGACGGCCCGCGTGACCCCGAGCGTGAGGCCACGCAAGACGTAGAGGAACGCCAGCGTGACGATGAACGATGGTAGGCCCGTCCGGTTGACGATGGTGCCGTTGATGAGCCCGACCAGGCCCGCGAACAGGAACGTGACCAGCAGCGCCAGCCAGATGGGCCAGCCGAAGTGCACGACCGGCATCAGGAACATCATGCCGGCCGCTGCGATCATCGACCCCACGGAGAGGTCGAACTGGCCACCGATCATGAGCAGGGTGGCGCCGAGGCCGATGATGCCGAGCTGGGCCGACACCTGGAGCCAGGTGCGGATGCCGAGCGGCTCCAAGAAGCCCTTGTCGCCCGCGACGATCGAGAAGAAGGTGAAGATGACGAGCGCTCCCGCCACCGCGCCGGTTTCCGGTCGGGAGAGGAAGCGCGAGACGAAGCCGACGCGCCGCAGTCGCTCGTCGCTGCTCGTGCTGGAACTCGATGCCGGGGGACCCATCCGAAGGCTGTGGCCGGTTCGGTACGGAGGCGGACCGGAGCCCGCCTCCACACGCACGCGCTAGGCCGTCAGCGGATGCCCCGGGCGGAGAGCGCGATCACCTGCGCGGCGGTCTCGGGCGTGACGAAGCCCGGGCCGGTCAGGATGATCTCGTTGCCCGGCAGCAGGCCGTACTGCACGTAGTTCACGGCCGTGGTGACGCCAAGGTAGCCCTGGAGCCACTGCTGCTGGTCGATCAGGAAGCTCACGTCGCCCTCGACGGCGCCCTGGAGCAGGTCGGGGGCCAGGTCGAAGGTGCCGAACACCAGGTCGCCGGCACGCCCGA
>PXAU01000414.1 GCA_003567075.1 Trueperaceae bacterium | reverse complement strand
TCTACCGCTCCGACGGGTTCGCCTTCGACATGGCGGGCGACTGGGTCATCACCGTCGACGTCAGGCACGCCGATGGCAGCCGCGACCAAGGCACGCTCGCCGTGCAGGTCGCGCGCTGACGACCCAGCGTGCGTCTCTTCGCTGACTCGATCGCCGCTAGCGCCGGGCTCGTCGATGCGCGCGCGTTGCGCAGGCAACCCGCCCGTACCCTGCCGGGGCCGCTGCAGCACGTGTGGCAACGCCTGGTCGGCGACGCTGACGCCTGGGCGGCGCCGCTGCGCTCGACCCGCGCGCCGGCTGCGCCGCAGCGCGTCCTGGTGGCGGTGGAACACGCCGCCGGCTCGCAGTTCGCCGCGCTCCAGACCGCCTTGCGCGACGCCGCGCCGCTGCCCGACGACCTCGCCTGCATCGCGCTCGAAGGGAGCGGCTTCCGCGGGCAACGCGGCCGCGCCTGGGAGGCCCTGCGAGGGAACCTCCACGTGAGCCTGCTGGCCCGGCTCGACCTCCCCGCCGCCAGCGTGCAGACGGCCCTCACCGCCCTCCCGGCGGTCGCGGCGGCGCGCGCCATCGAGCGCGCAACGCGCCGCCGTGTGCGGCCAGGCCTCAAGTGGGTGAACGACCTGCTGCTCGACGAGCACAAGGTGGCCGGCGTCCTGAGCGCCACCCACGTGCAAGGCGACCGGGCCGCCTACGCGCTCGTCGGCATCGGCATCAACGTGGAGCGCGCACCGCGCCTGGCGCGCGATCCGCGCGTACCGCCGGCCGGCAGCTTGCGAGCGCTGGCTGGCGCGGCGTGCCCGACGCTCGAGACGCTCACCGTGGCGTTGGTCGAGGAGCTTGACCAGGCCGTCGCGCAGGTCCGGTCTGGCGACGGCAGCGCGTTGGTCGATGCGTACCGGCGCCGTTCGCTGATGGTGGGGCGACAGGTGGCGATCTGGCCCACCAGCGACGTTGACCGCCGTGAGGCACCGCTGCTGACGGGACGTGTGCGGGCGCTGCGACCGGATCTCGGGCTCGAACTCGAGGGGCACGGTGAACCCGTGCTGGCAGGCCGACTGACCTTCCTGGATAGCGCGAATCGCGTCGAGCACGACGTCGTCGAGGACGGCTGACCCTGGACCTCGGAGGTGCGGCGGCGGTAGCATCGTCCGCATCGTCGACACGGCCGTTCCACCGTCGGGCCACCGATGGTGCCGCCCGGTTTGGGGAGGACGCCGGCATGGATGAACCGAACCTCGTCACGATCTCGCTGAGCGCCTTCACGGCGGTGCTGGTCCTGCTGTCCTTCCTGGCGCTGGTGATCCGCGGTATCGCCTACCTGTTCCAGGAGCGCAGCGCAGCGACGGTCACCGCCCCGGAACCGAGCGCGCGAGCGGGCGACCCGGCGCTGCTCGCAGCGCTGCACGCAGCCACGCGCCAGCGCTTCCCCGGCCATCGCATCACCACGGTCGAAGAGACCACGACAGGGAGCCGACGATGATCCACAGCGCCAACGGCAAGCAGATCCGCGTGATGCTCACCGCCTTCCGTGACGGGCTGCAGAGCGTCTTCGGCGGCAAGGTCCGGGTGGGTGACGTGGTGCCGGCGCTGAAGGTGGCCGTCGAGGCCGGCATCCGCCACTTCGAGTTCGGTGGCGGGGCGCGCTACCAGGCCCCGTACTTCTACGTGGGCGAGGATCCGTTCGAGGCCATGGACCGCATGCGCGAGGCCGCCGGTGAGGGCGTCGACCTGCAGATCCTGACGCGGTCGGTGTCGGGTGTGACGCTCACGACGCAGGCCCTGCCGGCGCTCGAGCTGCAGGCGAAGCTCATGCACAAGCACGGCACCACCATCGATCGCAACTTCGACTTCATGAACGACGTCGACAATCTGGTGGCCACCGCCAAGCCGATCGTGGACGCGGGCATGCACCATCAGCTGTGCGTGGCCATGATGGGGCTCCCCTACGAGTCCGACACGATCCACACGCCCGCCTACTACGTCGACGTGGTCGAGCGGGTGTTGGCGAGTGGCGTCCAGGTCGACTCGGTGTGCATGAAGGACGCCTCGGGCACCACCGATCCCCGTACCTGCTACGAGACCGCCAAGGGCATCAAGGCGATCCTCCCCGACGACGTGCCCTTGTGGCAGCACACCCACGACACCGCGTCCATGGCCGTGGCCTGCTACATGGCCGGCATCGAGGGCGGCGTCGACGGCATCGACCTGTCGGTCCGGCCCCTCGCCTCCGGCACCAGCCAGCCCGACGTGCGCTCGATGTGGCACGCGCTCAAGGGGACCGGCTACACGCTCGATCTCGATCACACGGCGATGGAGGCGATCGAGGCGGCGCTCGACGAGGGATTGGCCGAGTACGACTTCAACCCCATCACGCTCGCCGCGGACGCTCGCGTGGTGCGCTTCCCCATGCCGGGCGGCGCCATCGGGCCGAACGTGCACATGATGGCGAAGGCGGGCATCCTCGATCGTTACGGCGACGTGCTGGCCGAGTTCCCGGTGGTGGTCGAGGCCGGTGGCGCCTGGACCAGCGTCACGCCCGGCAGCCAGCAGTACTGGCTGCAAGCGTTCAACAACGTGCTCCACGGCCGCTGGAAGAAGATCGACGCAGGCTACGGGCGCTCGGTGCTGGGCTACTTCGGCCGGCCACCCGAGACCCCCGATCCGGCCGTGGTCGAGGCGGCCAGCGAGCAGCTCGGTCTGGAGCCCTTCGACGGCGACCCGCTGGCCGCCGCGAGCGACAGCCTCACGCCCGCGCGCGAGGCGCTCGAGGCCAACGGCTTGCCCACGAGCGACGAGAACGTGTTCCTGGTGGCCTCGGCGATCGTCGGCGGCAAGCGCATGGAGCTCAACGAGGGCATGCGCTTGTTGCAGGGCAAGGCGCGCGTCAACCTGCCGCTCAAGCAGCGCGAACCCGAAGCGCAACCCGCGAAGCCCAAGGACGACCCAGCGCCAGCGCGAACGAGCCCCGCACCGGCCGCCCGCGCTGTGCCGGAGGGGCCCTTCACCACCACCGCGACCGTCGTCGAGGGTGACACGACGCGCGTCTTCACGATCACGCTGGAGCCCGCGTCAGGCGCCACGGAGGGAACCCAGCCACCGGAGGCGACCGCATCCGGAGGCGCTGCAGGGCCGGGTGCCGGCACCGGTACCCGCGCCGCGGCGACGACCCCAGCCAACGACGGCGTCGCGATCTGCTCGCCCTTCGGCGGGACCGTCGAAGTGCTCGAGGTCCGCGTCGCCGAAGGCGACCGGGTCGAGGCGGGGCAGGTCGTGGCCGCGGTCGAGGCCATGAAGGCCGAGCACGAGGTCCGTTCGCCTGAGGCCGGGACCGTTCGGAAGGTCCACGTGGGCCCTGGCGACGAGGTCGGACCGAAGCAACCGATCATCACCCTGGGGGGCTGAGGTGGACGTCCTGGCGACGCTGCTGCGCGACGCCGGCTTCGCGCAGCTGACGTGGCAGAACCTGGTCATGTTCGTGGTGGCCGGCGGG
>PXAU01000413.1 GCA_003567075.1 Trueperaceae bacterium | reverse complement strand
TGCGCGAAGTTGCGCGAGCCCACGTACGAGGTCGGGTTGGGCGAGATCAGCCGCTGGTTGGTGAAGGCCATGCCGAACGCCAGCAGGAAGGGCGTGATCAGGAAGGTCAGCAGCAGCAGGATGACTGGTGCGGCCATGAGCACACCGTTAAGTGCTTCGCGAGCGCGGCCAGGGCCGCCGCCCCTACCGCCGCCCGCCGTCTGCCGCACCAACACCGGCACGGGCTTGGCGGGAATCCTCTGCATGGTCACTCCCTCGGAGGGGGATATCGCTCCCGCGTGGCGGGGATGGTAGGGCCAGGCTGGCCCTACCATCCCGCTGCCGCGCCCGACAAGGGCGCTCTGGCAGCAACCTCAGTTGCCGAAGCCGTAGCCGTCGTTGTTGCGGATGTCGCGGTCGATCTCGTCGACCGCAGCGTCGAGCGTGTCCTGCACGTCGGCGCCGTCGGCGATGTCGGCCATCGCCTTCTCGAACACGAGGGCAATGTTCACGTAGGCCGGGGTGGGTGGCCGGATCAACGCTTGCTGCTCGCTGAGCGAGTAGAACACCTCGAGCGGTCCACCGGCGCCGTAGTTCTCGGTCATCGCGGCGGCGCTCACCGTGGAGGGCACCAGGCCGATGCCGTCGGAGAACGCGGCCAGGTACTCGTCTTGCAGCGCGAAGGCGATGAAGGCGTTGGCGCCCGCAGGGTGGTCGCTCGTGGCGGAGACGCCGAACTGCCAGGAAGCAGCGCCGATCGTGGGGCCGTTCCCGAAGTCCGGGGCGGGCAGGAACAGCATGTCGTCGCCGAACGCCTCGAGCGCGGGAATCGCGGCCCAGTTGCCGTTCCACTGCAGCGCGTAGCGGCCGTCGATGAAGCCGGTCTCGCGCTGCGCGTCATCTTGCGACGTGCCGGGCGTGAGGCCGCGATCGAACAGGCTCTGCCACCAGTTCCCGAAGGCGACCGCCTCGGGACCGTTCAGCACGCCCTCGGCGGTGAGGTAGGTGTCACGGTCGATCAGGTCACCGCCGAAGCTCTGCAGGAAGGGCGAGAAGGCGTAGGGGTACCACTCACCGGTCCAGGCCATGCCCACGTCGAAGGCGTAGTCGAAGTCGCCCGTGGCTTGCAGGGTCTCCAGGATGCCGTCGAACTCCTCGAAGGTCCACGGCGCGTCGAGCGTGGGGATGCGGATGCCGTTGGCTTCGAGCACCGAGCGGCGCGCGTAGATCGCCTTCGCGGCGTCCCACAGGCCGACCGCGTAGACTTCGCCGTCCCACGTGCCGATGGCACCGGGCAGGAAGCCGTCGAGCGCGCCCTCGGGCAGGTCGAGCGGCTGCATGTAGCCCGACCAGGCCCAGTTCGGCATCACCGGACCGTCGACGTCGATGATGTCGGGCAGCGTGCCGGCCAGCGCGGCCGCAACGATCGACGGGTTGTAGGCCGCCTGCGGGAACTCCTCGAGCACGACCTGCCACTCGCCCTGCGAGGCGTTGAAGTCGTCGATGATGTTGACCAGGATGGCGCGCTCGACCGGGTTGCCGGCACCGTGGTACCAGAGGCTCAGTTCCGTCTGGGCGAGCGCCGCGCCGCTCACGAGGAGCGCCGCGAGGAGCGCCAGCACGTACCGTTTCGTCGTCATGGATGGTCCCTTCGGATGCGTCAGGGGCGGCCCCGCGAGGAGGTGATCGCCCGGGCGTGCGGCCGCGCCGTGCTCGCGAGCCGGTGCGACCTCCGTGTGTCAGGACGTGGTCTGCAGGCGTCACCCCTTTCGGCCAGGTTCGGCAGGAACGGGGCCGACGGAGCCGCGCTCGACCAGCGGGCAGACGAGCTGGTGCTGGACGGGCGGGCGACCCTCGCCCCAGGAAGCGGTCAGGAGATGCTCCACGGCCCACCGACCCATCGCGGCGTGCGGTAGCGCCATGGTGGTCAGCGCCGGCCGCAGGGCGTCGGCGATGTAGTGCTGGTCGTCGAAACCGACCACCGAGACGTCGTGCGGCACGCGCAGGCCGCGCTCGGCGAAGGCGAAGTAGGCCCCCATCGCCATGCGGTCGGTGCCGAAGAAGAAGCCGGTCGGCGGCAGCTCGAGATCGAGCAGGTCGCGCGTGTGCCGGTAGCCGCTGTCGGCCGAGCCCAGGCCTTCACGCACCAGTGCCTCGTCGAACGTCACGCCGTGGGCCTCGAGCGCCTGGCAGTAGCCCTCGAAGCGCTCGACGGCGGCAGGGTAGCCGGTCGAGAGCGCGTCGTTGGTGATCATCGCGATGCGGACGTGACCGTCCTGCAGCAGTCGTTCGGTGGCCTCCCGGCCACCGAGCGCCTCGTCCGGCACCACCGAGGGGAGGTCGCGCGCGACCTCGTAGCAATCGACCAGGACGGTGGGCACCTCGCGCAGCGCTGCAGGCAAGTGGACCCCGTGATTGAACATCGCGGCGTACACGATGCCCTCGACCCCGCGCTCGAGCAGGTTGGTGACGGCCTGCTCGCGAACCCGGTCGTCGCCGTCGGCGTCGATCACCATCAGCATGTGGTCGGCCTGCCGGGCGCGCGCCTGGGCGCCCCGGATCAGGTCGTGCGCGAAGGGCGTGGTGAGGACCTGGTCGGTGACGAACCCGAAGAGCTGCGAGCGCCCGGTGCGGATGTGTCGGGCGGCGAAGGTCGGCCGGTAGTCGAGCTCGGCCATCACGCGCTCCACCCGCTCGCGGGTGGCGTCGGCGACATTCGGTTGGCTGTTCAGCACGCGCGAGACGGTGCCGACGCCGACGCCGGCGATGCGGGCGATGTCGTGGATGGACGGCTTCTTCTCGGCCATGAGCGATGATGCTCCCGTCGCGCCTCGCGGCGCGTGTGGAACCGATTCCAGTGGAACTGATTCCAATCTAGACGCTCGGGCCCCGTCTCGTCAAGCCCTGGCCCAGTCAGAGCCACGTCGGGCTCCGGGACCCACGCCCCCGCGCGAGCGCCGTACGATGGGCTGCAACTCGTGCATGACGGCTCGATCCGGCGCGCACTGCCCCTCGCATCAGCACGCCGCGAGGGCCGGCCGCCACCAAGGAGGCGACGCGATGCCAGACCGACCTCTCACCACCGGACAGCAGCACGGTCGACGCTCGTGGGCCGAGCCCTGGAAGATCAAGATGGTCGAGCCGCTCACCGTCACCACCCACGAGGAGCGCCAGGCGGCGCTCGAGGGGGCGGGCTACAACACCTTCTTGCTGCGCTCCGAGGACGTCTACATCGACCTCCTCACCGACAGCGGCACCAACGCCATGAGCGACCGGCAGTGGGCCGGCATGATGCTCGGGGACGAGGCGTACGCCGGCAGCCGCAACTTCTACGCGCTCGAGGAGGCGGTGCAGAAGTACTACGGCTACCGCTACCTGATCCCCACCCACCAGGGTCGCGGCGCCGAGCACCTGCTCTCGCGCGTCGCCATCACGCCCGGGCAGTACGTGCCCGGCAACATGTACTTCACCACCACCCGGCTGCACCAGGAGCTCGCCGGCGCCACGTTCGTCGACGTGATCATCGACGAGGCGCACGACCC
>PXAU01000307.1 GCA_003567075.1 Trueperaceae bacterium | reverse complement strand
TACGCGGCGAGCGGGCCAAGGCGATGCACGTCTACCACACCTGTGCCTCGCTGCTCATGCGCGAGGTCGGGGGCGAGCCGAGCCCGCGTACGCAGGCGGCCTACGAGCAGGCGATGCTCCTAGATCTAGACGGTGTCCCGGACGTCGTGCCCGCAGCCGACGTGGCCCGACCCGGGCTCCCCGGCGACGCACGCCGCCTGGAGGCCACCGCCGACGCGGGTAGACGCGCGGCCAGCGCCGACGCGGGTAGACGCGCGGCCAGCGCGAGCACCGCGTCGTTCGTCGGCCGTGCGCAAGAGCAAGCGCGTCTGCGGACGGCTTGGGAGCAGGCGCTGGCCGGGAGGCCAGCGCTCGCGTTCGTCAGCGGTGACTCGGGCATCGGCAAGTCGGCCCTGGTCGAGGCGTTCGTACGCTCGCTGCCGCGGGGTAAGGCGAGCGTTGCCAGTACACGCTGCTACGGTGCCGAGGGACCGCTCGCGTTCGCGCCCGTAGCAGCGCTCCTGCGCGGGTCAGCGCTGAGCGCCACGCTCGGCGAGCTGGCACCGCTCTGGCGTCGGGAGCTGCGGCGGCTGCTGCCGGAGGTGGGCGACCAGCGGGGGCCACCACCTGAACCGCTCACCGAGCCTTGGCAGCGCACGCGCCTGTTCGAGGCCATGGCGCGGCCCGTGCTGGCCCGTCAGCCGATCGTGCTGGTGATCGACGACCTGCAGTGGTGCGACCGCGAGACGCTCGAGTGGCTCCGGTTCCTGCTGCGCTTCGATGCGAGTGCGCGCCTGCTGGTGGTCGCCGCCGCCCGCTCGCACGAGATCCACGACAACGCGGCGCTCGCGGAACTCCTCGCCGAGGTCCGGCGCGAAGGACGCGTGTGCGAGTGCGAGGTGGGTCCCTTGAGCGAGGCGGAGACGGCGACGTTGGGACGCAGGCTCTGGCCCGTTGAGCCGTCACCCGGCCGCCTGGCTGACCTGTTCGAGCAGTCCGAGGGCGTCCCCCTGTTCGTGGTCGAGCTCCTGCGAGGCGGCGGTATGGCGCAGCTGGACGCTCCAGCCTCCAGCGAGTCGGCGCGGTCGGCACGCTTGCCGCCGAGGTTGCGCGCCGTGATCGAAGCCCGACTCAGCCAGCTTCCGGCGGCGAGCGCAGAGCTCGCGAGCGTCGCCGCCGTGATCGGCCGCGAGTTCGACTTCGAGTTGCTCGTGAAGGTGCGACGTCAGGGCGAGGACGCGGTGCTGAAGGACCTCGACGAGCTCTGGCGACGACGTATCGTCCGTGAGGTCGGCGCCGGCGAGTACGACTTCAGTCACGACCGGCTGCGCGAGGTGGCCTACGCCCTCTTGAGCCTGACCCGCAGGCGCTTCCTGCATCGTCGCGCCGCCGAGGCGCTCGAGGCCATGACAGCGGGAGGAAGCGATGAGGTGAGCCGCCAGATCGCGCATCACTACGACCTCGCCGAGCTTCCCGAGCGCGCGATCCCGTACTACCGGAGGGCCGCCGAGGCGGCGCGGGCACTGTACGCGCACGAGGAGGCGGTGACCGCCTATGAGCGTGCGCTGGCGCTCCTCGAGCGCCTTCCCGGAACCCGGAGCGGCACGGGCGAGTCCAACGCGATCGCCAGGCGGCTGCTCGAGGGTATCGGTGACGTGCGCGAACTGCAGGGTTTGCACGAGGTGGCACGCGAGCGCTTCGGCGCGGCGCTGCAGCACGTCGGCGAGGAGGCTTTCGTCGATCGTGCGCGGTTGCATCGCAAGATCGGCGAGACCCTAGGGTCGCAACGCCGCTACGCCGAGGCCTTCGCTGCGCTCGATCTGGCGGAGCAGACGCTCGGTGAGGAGCGTGCGCAGGCCGGCGAGGCCTGGTGGCGCGAGAGGATCGACATCGGGCTCGCCCGCTCGTTCGCGCATCAGTGGCAGGGCGAGCTGGACGCGAGCGAACGCGTGCTCAAGGGCTTGGAGGACCCGCTGCGACGGTACGGGACGCCCGTCGAACGGGGCCGGTGGCTCGTGATCCTCGCGATGGTGGTGATCAATCGGGACGGCTGGGTCTACTCCGAGGAGGCCGTCGCGATGCTGCGGGCCGCGCTGAAGGAGGCCGAGGAGCGGGCGACCGTGACCTTTGGCGTTGCCGCGCGCTTCTTGCTCGGCGCGTCGCTGCTGTGGCACGACGAACGTGGAGACGTCCAGCCGGAGCGCATGGCTGAGGCTCGGGCGCACCTCGAGCAGGCCTTGGTCGAGTGCGAAGCGGCAGGTGAAGTGGTGATACGCGTCAGCTGCCTCGCGTCGCTCGGCTTCATGCACAGGGTGACGGGCGATCTCGAGGCAACCCGCGCGTTCGCCCTGCGAACCCTCGAGGCGGCGACGGCGTTGGGCATGCCCGAGTACGCCGGCGCCGCGCACGGCAACCTGGCGTGGCTGGCGTGGCGCTCGGGAGACCATGCGACGTGCGAGCGCGAGGGACTGGCGGCGCTCACGAGTTGGCAGTCGGGTTGGCCGCACCCGCTGCAGTGGGTCGCGCGGCTGCCGCTGATGGCGGTGCGACTCCGCCAGGGACGGCTCGACGAGGCGCTCGCGTACGCCGCGCCGCTGCTCGAGCCCGGTCGGCAGCGGCTCCCCGTGCCCCTTTGGGAGGCGTTGGCGGCAGCGGTGCAGGCAGGCGAGGACGGACCCGGGACGAAACGGGCGGCCCTCGAGCGCGTGCTGGTGGCGGCGCAGGAGGTACGTCGGCTGTGATGCGTGCGTGTGACGGCGCGACGCCGCAGCCTCGACGTGGCGATCCGCCAGGCGGGTCTGCGTGACGCTCGTCGTCGCCGCGATCGTGCGCTCCGGTCGGATGGTCCTGCTCGCCCAGCGTCCGCCGGACGACCCCCTCGGCCCGCGCTGGGAGTTCCCGGGCGGCAAGGTCGAGCGGGGTGAGTCGCCCGAGGCGTCGCTGCAGCGTGAGTTGCTCGAGGAGCTCGGCGTTCGAGTCGAGGTCGGCCAGCGCGTCGCGGTGTCGACCTACGATGATGGCTGCCGGAGCATCCGGCTCGTGGCGTACGAGGTCACGCGCTTCGACGGCGAACCGGTACCGACAGTGCATCAGGCGCTCGCCTGGGTGGCACCGGAGGAGGTGTTGTCGTTCGACCTGTTGCCCGCGGACGTGCCGATCGCCCAGGTGGTGGCGAAGGCCGATCGGTAGGCATCGGCGCCGCCGCTCAGCGCCAGGCGGCACGCAGCACCGAGAGGCGTGGGCCGCGCGAAGGAACGCTTTGGAAACGCCTGGCTGCCTAGGCTCGCGTTGGACGGCATGCGGAGCCACCACAGCACCGCGTGGGCAGCGCGCTCGCCGGCCCGAGCCTGCCGTCCGGAGGGGAGCTGACCATGAGCGCGATCAGGCAGGCAGCCGAGCGAATCTTGCAGAACGTCAAGCCGGGACACGGGTGGGAGGCGTGGCAACCCTACTGCCATCCCGATGCCACCTTCAGGAAGGTCGGTACCTCAAGCGTGGGCATGGAGGTGCACGAGTCGCTGCCGGCGTTCGCCGAATCGACGAAGG
>PXAU01000377.1 GCA_003567075.1 Trueperaceae bacterium | reverse complement strand
GAGCGCACCTGGCGCGTGTCGGTCGAGACCGAGGTCGGCGAGCGCGCGCTGGCTGCGCTGGAGGCGATCGGCCCTCCAGCCACCACGTACAACGTCCACGTGCATGCTGGTGCCGCCACGGTCGACGCTGACCGCCTGCGGCTGCACGCCTCCGTGCCGCTGACCGAACGGTCGCAGGTGAGCATGCTCCGTCTGTTGGCGAGCGTCGCCCAGCGACAGCGGTCGTTCTCCCAGACCGGCCATCTTGCAATGGTGGCCGATCGCCCCGCGTGGCCCGGTAGCGCTCGCCGCGGCAGGGAAGCCACGGGTCTGCGCGACCTGGACGCGGCCGTCGATGCCTTCAGCGACCACGGCGTGGTTGCGCGGCACGATCTCGATGCGTCGATCGTGTGGGTGCAGTGGCCGTGGACGTTGCGAACGTGGGTGCTGGCCGACGAACCCGACGCCCGCGCGCGGTCTCTGTCCGGAGCCGACGTCAGGATCCTCGTCAACGCCCCCGCATACTTCGAGGGCGCGCTCGCCGCCCGCGTCGAGGTGTGCCTACCGGTGCCGCACGCCATGGAGATCCCCGAGGCCGCGCGGTGGGTGGAGCGGCGCAACGCTACCGAATGCTCGGGCGACGTGGCGACGGCGGCGAACGGGGCTTGGAGCTTCGAGCCGAGCGCCAGGTGGGGCATCGTGAGGTCGTGGGTCCACCGGTCGGTCTACGACGGGGAGGGGCGGTTCGCGGTCGACTGGGGCGCCGTGGCAGCGCTCGCCATCGAACGGACGCGTGAGGCCGTTGAGGCGCACGCCGACCTCTATCGGCACCAACCGGGAGACGCGCACGCGTGGCTGCGTGAGCGCAAGAAGGTGACGGCGCTCGGGTCGCTCGAGCGCCTGCGCTCGGACCTGTCGATGTCCCAGCGCGTGATCGACGACCAACCGCCGGGTGCCATCTGGGCGCACCTCGAGGCGTGCGCGCGTTCACGTCGCTCCGGACCCTGGCTCGACCACGTGTCGAGAGCGGTCGGGATCGCGCTCCCGCGATCGCCCGCCGAACAGATCCGGTTCCTCGAACCGCTGCGCGACTGGCTCGTGCGCGAGGTCACCGTCTTCTCGGATCGCCCGTGGTCGTGGTCCCTGAAGGGGACCGACAGGGATCCCGTCGGCGCTCCGGCTATGGGCACGCCGCGCTTGCCCGTCGTCGAGGTCCGGAACCTGCTCGCGCATGCCGAGGCTGAGGGCATCGCCGTCACGTGGCACCCGTCGTTCGACCCGTTCGCGCTCGGGATGGCGTGGCGTCCAGAGCGGCGCAGCCCGCTCCGAAGCGCCCAACCGCCACACGACCTGTTCGGTCACGACCCGCTCCCGCGCGTGCCCATCGGTGCGTACCACGTCGTGATCGACTCGGCGTCGACGTCGCTCCCGTGGGAGGAGATCCTGCTGCACGAACTCGCACACGTAGTGCTAGGCCACACGGGCTGGCACGGGGATGCCACGCGACCAAGCGTCGTGCCTCACCGGCGTGGTTGGTTGTCCGACGACGCGAGGGAGGCCGAGGTCTGCATGGTGGTTGCGCTCGTGTTTGGCCGGCGGGGCGTGACGACGGACGACCATCGTCGGCGCCTCCACGAGCACCTAGCGCTCGCGCCCCGTCGTGGGGACCCGGACCGGATCGACATGTGGCACGTGTTCGTCGCGGCCGAGCGTCTGATCGCGTGGTGCCTCGATCGGCCCGACGCGATCACGACCCGGCGTGGGTCGCTCGATCCCTTCGGCGGCGGGGGAAGGAACCGCGGCGTCCTAGCCGACCTGGTCTGAGGACGGGTCCGCCGCGAGCAGGACGACGCCTGGCGATGGGCAGGCGCACGTTCGAGCGCCATTGCCGACCCCTGCCAGGCGCACTCTCGCCAGGCGCGTCAGGCCGGCTGCTGCGATGGTGCGGAGACCGCCGGCCGAGCGACCGATGGCCAGAAGACCATGCTGAGCGCTTCGGCAAGCGCTTGTGGATGCGTCAGGGGCGCGCAGTGCCCGGCCCCGCGGATCTCGTGGACGCGCGCGTTGGGGACGTTGGCGGCCATGTGCTGCGCACTGGTGACGAAGAACGGCTTCGTGGCCGATCCGTGCAGCACCACCACCGGTGCCGAGATCGTGCCGAGGACTGCCGGATCATCTGGCAGCTGCCCTACGTGCTCCATGAGCCGCTCGAAGACGCCAAGCATGTTCGGGACGTAACGGCCTGCGGCGGTGAAGAAGCCGGCGTCCTCGGCCAACTCGATCTCGTCGTCGGTGAAGGGATAGGCAGCGAAGGCGCGCATCGCGGCCACCAGGTCGCCATCGCCGGCCAACTCGGTCGCGCGGGCGATGGCGCTGCCGAGCGCCGCGCGCTCCCGCTCGTCCATGAGGCTGTTCGCCACCGGCTCGAAGGGGGCGACTCCGGCGACCGCGTCGGACTGCGCCGCGACGGCGAGCGACCAGTTGGCGCCCGCGGACCAGCCCACCAGTCCGGTACGTTCGCCGAGGCTGTCGACGTAGACGAGGAAGTCGTCGATGAGCCTGCCGAGGCTGAGGTCGGGGTGATCGCTGCTGAGGCCGCGGCCCCGCATGCTCGGCAGGTGGCACGTGAACCGGTCGGTCAGGTGCGGCAGCACGCTGGTCCAGTCGAGGTCGCCGTCGCCGATGATCCCCTGGAGGAACACGAGGGGTGGGCCGTCACCGTGGACGGTCCCCCGGATCGTGACGCCGTCGCTGGTCGTGACCTTGTGGGTGCGCTGCTTGCTCATGGTCGTATCCTCCTGGTTCACCGTGCCGCTCCGGCGCGATGCCTCGCGCTGTCCAGAACGTGCGCGCAGTCTCGACCGCCGGGCACTTCCGCATCACTACCGCCGCGTGCGACGGGTCGATGCAGGCGGTCCCGCTGGCGCTCGCAGGCGCGGCATGCCGGACCCGAGCCGGCACGTCCTATGCTGGATGGCGATCCCACGGGCCGGCCGCGTTCGCTAGCGCGCTCCGCGTAGCGGCCGTAGCCAAGAGCGCAAGGGAGATGGAGGTACGTGCATGCGCGTGATCGTGACGGGCGGAAGCGGTAAGGCCGGCAGCTACACGGTGCGGGAGGTGGCCTCGGCCGGCCATGAGGTGATCAACCTGGACATGGCGCGCCCGCCGGCGGACCTGCCGGGCGCGTTCGTGCAGCTCGATCTCACCGACACCGGTGAGGTTTACGACGTCTTCGCGCAGTTCCGGCCGGAGGGCGTGTGTCACCTGGCGGCGAACCCCTCGCCGCACGGCTTCCCGCGTCACCAGACGTTCGAGAACAACGTCCTGAGTACCAACAACGTGATGCAGGCCGCCGGCGACGTCGGCGTGTCGCGGTTGGTGTACGCGAGCAGCGAGATGGCGACGGGGTGGCTCACCACCGACGAGCTGCCACCGCGGTTCCCGTTCGACGAGACCGACCGCGTCGACTCGCCCAACGCCTACGCGCTCAGCAAGTACATGGGCGAGGTGATCGCGGACTCGATGGTGCGCCAGTACCCCGGGATGTCGATCTG
>PXAU01000379.1 GCA_003567075.1 Trueperaceae bacterium | reverse complement strand
CCAGCCGACGAACGACACGCTCGGGTTCAGGTAGGTGTCGCGCTCGTCGAGACCCTGGAAGAAACGCAGGCGGGCGCGCCAGCGATCCTGCGCGAAGCTGTTCTCGACATCGCCGTACAGATTGAAGCTGTTCTCGCGGTCCAGCACCCCGTCAGGGGCATCGAGCAGGTGGCTGCCGCCCAATTGTAGGGTCACCCGCAGATCGCCGTCGCCGGGGAAGAAATCCACGCCGGCCACCCACTCCACCGCCTCCAGTTCGATCAAGCGCAGGTCGGCACTGGTGGCCGGCTGGTCGCTGAGCCAGGCGGCCTCGAAGCGCCAGGTGGCCTGGTCCGTCGCGAAGCCGATATCGCCGCCCAGCACCCAGGTGCGCGGGTGGCGCGCGATGAAGGTGTCCGGGGCCGCGGCCAGCGCGCCGGCCACGTCCGTGGGGTCGGCGAGAAGCGCCGCCCGGACCTGCGGGTTCAGCTCGTAGTAGGGCAGTGAACGCCGGGCATCCTGCAGGGTGACGGCATAATCGAGACCGCGGCCCGCATGGCTCAGCCGCACGCCCCACCCACCCCGGCCATCGTCGTCCTCGGTAAACCGGCCGTCGCGAACCAGCGGCGCCATCAGGGGATCGGCGGGCATGCCCGCGAGCCGGCCACGGCTGCGGTCCACCGGCGACCAGATGCTCTGCTCCTCCGGCAGCTCCGCGGCACGGAAGAACGGCACGTAGAGCACGTCCAGCTTGTACTCGCCGACAAACTCCTCCCAGCGGGTGGCGAACACCGCGCGCCGACGGTCCTGCAGGTCGTCCAGCACGAAACGCGTGGCATCCTGCACGCTCAGCTGGTCGGTCGGCGGAAGCTCGTCGACCTGGCCCCAGAGCACGGTCTGCGCGCCCAGTGTCACCCGGCGGTCCGGGTCCCGGTAGCGCAGGTAGCTCTCGCCGTAGTCCAGTTCCGCTTCCTCGAAGCTGTCGTCGCCGGTCTGGATGTAGCCATCGGCGCGGGCGGCGAGACGCGCGGACCAGCGCTCGCCGATCGGCCACTCCACCGACGCGCTGCCGTGTAGGTAGTGGCTGCCATCGGCGCGGGCGCCGCTGCGCGGCAGGAAACCGGCCTCGGCACGAACCTTGTCCAGTGTGATGCGCACATCGCCGTCGGTTTGCGGGGCTGGAATCGATGGCGGAGGTGGCTGGCTACCGAGTTCCAGAACGCCGCCAGGCTGTTCGGACCCCGCAAGCCTCAGAACTCCCCCGGATCGTTCCGCGGCCGCTCGACCGGCCGCTTCCGCATTGTTCGTTGTGACCAACAGACCGTTGGTGCCCTCCCTAGCGGCGGAGAACCCAACGGCAGGAACAGCATTCGTCGATGCGGGCCGCAGCGCCACCATCTGAACATTGTCATAGCCAAGATCGCGCAGCCGCTGGTCCATGTGTCGGGCGTTGACCGATTGCGCGAACACACCGGCGCTGACGGCGAAGCCGTGCGCCTCGGAAAACGGCAGAACATCGGCCTCAATCCCTGAAGCCCCGAGCTCCCGAGCAACGACGACAGCAGCATCCCGGTCCGCATAGCCGTCCAATTGCACGCGCGTAAGCGCCGAGTCGCCCGCGGCCACAGCCCCAAACCCCAGAGCCACCCACAGCAAGATCACCAGTCCCCAAAAGGGGCCAGATCCATTCTCCTGCGGAAAACAGATCTGGCCCCTTTTGGGGAGGTGCCTGTTAGGGGGGGTGGCGCGGATGTTGGCGAGTCTCGATTGCATGCACTGCCTCCCTCACTTCATTGCGAGCCCAGTCACCGGCTGGCCGATAACAGGCATCGGCCAGCATGGCCGAGCAGGATGCATTCGCACCGACTTCCAACGATTGTGAATGGAAGCCCGGGGCACGTCCACCCGGATGCCGTCGCCAGTTCCTCGCGGCCCAACCCAGCGGGGAAGAAGGCTAGCGGCCTGACGCCAAGCGAGCTTTTTCGCCCTCGCACCGACCCGCAAACCGTTCCGAGGCCCTTGTGTTGCTCGCTGCGCTGCTCCAATCTCCGCAAGTATACTGACCGTGTCCATGCCTAGCTGGAGATCTACGCCCATGTGTATCCGCCACAACGCCAGAAACGGGTTAAGCCGCTTTCGGGCATCGGGAATTTCCATAGCGAGCAGTGTGCTCAGCCTGACATTCCTACTCGCCGCTTGCGGTGAGGTTTCCTTTACCACCGATCAGCATCTCGAGCGTGGCGTGGCCTTCGAGTCACAAGGTGATCTTGGGGCCGCTTCCATCGAGTATGGGAATGCCCTCCAGCAGGATCCAACCAGTGCTGAGGCGCGCTTCCGACTGGGCATGTTGCTGCTGGGTGTCCGCGACGGCGCTGGCGCAGAATCGGAATTGCGCAGAGCCCGGGATCTGGGATGGGAGGCCAGCGAACTGGTCGTGCCCATGGCTCGCGCCATGTGGCTTCAGGGCAGGCATGAAGCGGTTCTGGACGCGACACAGCAGACGGACGTGCTGCCTGCCGTCGAGGTCCCCGAGGCATGGGCGTTGCGGGGGCTGGCCAATCTAGCCGCCGGCGATGGCACAAACGCCCGCGAGGCGTTCGAGCAGACCCTCGAGATTGCGCCTCGGCAACCCGACGCGCTGATGGGGATGGCGATGCTCGAGGCGGCGCAGGGCGAGAGCGATCGCGCTCGTGAGTGGCTCGCCGAACTGCTCGCAGCAGACCCTACGGCCGACCAGGCCTGGGAGTTGCTTGGCGAACTGGAGGAACAGGCCGGCGACCTCGAGGGCGCGCTGTCTGCTTACAACCAGGCATTGGAGTTCTCGCCACAACCATTCTCAGCCCTACTGAAGCGAACACTGCTGCGAGTCACCATGCAGGATCTGGCCGGCGCGAGGACCGATGCGGCCGCACTACAGCGGCGCTTTGGTGCTCACCCGGGGGCCAGCTACGCCCGCGGCCTGATCGAGTTCCACGAGCAACGCTATGCTGAAGCCAGAACCTTCTTCGAGGAATCCCTGGCGCGGCATAGCGACTACCGGCCTGCAATGCTGATGCTGGGCAGCACCCATCTGCGTCTGGGCAATGAACAACAGGCAGAGCATCTATTACGTCGTTACCTGAGTCAGGTACCCGATTCGGCCCCGGCGATGGAGCAACTCGCGCGGCTCCAGGCCGGACGCGGGCAACTGACCGAAGCGCGCCGACTGCTCAGAGATTCGGCCGGTGAGTACAACGGCTTGCATCCGAGGCTCAAGGCTCTCGAAAGCCAGCTTGCGTTCGCCTCGGGCGATGATGAACAGGGCCTGGCATTGTTGACCAGCCTTGCCGCCGCAGAACCGGACTCGGCACAGTGGCATGAACTGCGGGGCGTGGAAATGATCCGCCAAGGTGACCGGGCCGGCGGAATGGCCGCGCTTCGCCAGGCCGCGGCGCTAGATGACTCCGGCCGTCAAGCGGACATACTCATCATTCTGTCGGAACTCGAGGCCGGAGATTACGAAGCAGCGTTGGCTGCGGCTCGCGCTCTTCAGGAGAAGCAGCCCGATCGGGCCGAGCCATGGAATTTCATTG
>PXAU01000276.1 GCA_003567075.1 Trueperaceae bacterium | reverse complement strand
CTTCGGGCGCGGCGCCCTTCTGCATCACGATGACCATGGTGACTCCTGAACGCAATCACGCGGGCGGCGGCGCGCGCCGCCAGGCCGGGCCCGGGACCGGCCGTGCGCCGGCTCAGCCGCCGGCGTGCGGGCGCGCAGGGAGGCGGGCCCGCGGATATCGCCGCGTGTCGCGGTTCGACGGGCGTGCTCCCTCCTCGCGTCCCAGCATGGGCGGGAGGCTACCACACCGCGGCGCCGCGGTGCGGGTCGAGTCGCCGGCGCTGACCGTGGCCGGCGGGGCGACGGCGGCTGCCGGGCCGCGGTGCGCGATCGGGGGTGCGTCAGACGCGGGCGTGCACCGCTTCGGCGAAGGCGCGGAAGGGCCAGCGCTGCTCGGGGTAGTCCGCGTACGTCATCTCGGGGTGCCACTGCAGCGCCAGGAGCCAGGCACCGTCGATCGCCTCGGCCGCCTCCACCAGCCCGTCGCTGGTGGCGCCGCTGGCACGCAGCGCGGTCGCCAGCTCGGCGATGCCCTGGTGGTGGGCGCTGTTGACTACCACCTCCGCGCTGCCCGCGGCCTGCGCCGCGATCGAGCCCGGCTCCAGCCGGAGGCGGTGGAAGGGCGGGTAGTCGATGTTGCGCTGGTCGTGTTGCATCATGCCCTCCACCGCCGGCAGGTGCTGGTGCAGCGTGCCGCCCTCGGCGACGTTGACCACCTGGATGCCGCGGCAGATGCCCAGGATCGGCAGGCCGAGCGCCCGGGCCGCGCGGTAGAGCGCCAGCTCGAAGGCGTCGCGCGAGGGGTCGACCAGGCCCAAGCCCGGCTCGGGCGCGTGGCCGTAGTGCGCCGGGTCGAGGTCGGCTCCGCCCGAGAACACCACGGCGTCAGCGCGAGCGGCGAGCGCCTCGGCGGCATCGGGCTCGAGGTTGGCCGCCATCAGCGGCAGCAGGCCTTCGGCGTAGAGGGCCTGGCTGTAGTTGAGGCCGGTGACGGCGTCCTTGCGGCGCAGGCCGGTCTCGCGCGGGTTGGTGGCGGTGGTCACGAGCACGAGCGGACGCGAGCGAGGCATGATGCGCCGCATCGTACTACCGTCGCGCGCAGCGTTTACGGCGCGCGCAGGAGCACGAACTTCAGGTACGCGCTCTCGGGGAAGCCGAGCCGCTCGGGATGGTCGGGCGCCGCACCGAAGCGCCCCAGCACGTGCAACGTGCGACCTGCGTCGGCGGCGGCGTCGGCCAGCACGTTGAGGAACTCGGCCTCCTGCAGGTGCGCGCTGCAGGAGGCGCTGCCAAGCACCCCGCCCGGGCGCAGCAGCCGCATGGCGCGCAGGTTCAGCTCCTTGTAGCCCGCCAGGGCGCGCGGCAGGTCGCGCGCGCGTTTCGCCAGCGCCGGCGGGTCGAGCGCGATGACGTCGAAGCGCGCCCCGGCGCGATCGAGCTCGCGCAGCCGCGCGAAGGCGTCGGCGCGGGTGAGGCGGGGCGTGGGCAGGCCGTTGGCGGCGGCGGCGCGCTCGGCCGCGGCCAAGGCGGCTGCTGAGCTGTCGACCAGTTCGACGCTGCTCGCGCCGGCCCGAAGCAGGTGCAGGCCGAAGCCGCCCTGGTAGGCGAACACGTCCAGCGCCGCGCCGCGCGCGAAGCGCGCCAAGCGCCGGTGGTTGAGGCGCTGGTCGAGGAAACCGCCGGTCTTCTGCCCCTCGCGCGGGCGCGCCGTCCAGGTGAGCAGGCCGTCGCTCACCTCGACCTCCTCCGGCACGCTGCCCGCCAGCACGCGTTGCTCGCGCGGCAGGCCCTCGCGCTCGCGCACGCGCGCGTCGAGACGCCCCAGCACCCCTTCGGGGGCGAGCCGCTCGGCCAGCATCGTCACGAACGCCTCCAGGTGCGGCTCCAGTGCCGCGCAGCCGTTCTGCAGCACCAGGACCGGCCCCAGACGGTCGACCACCAGCCCGGGCAGGCCGTCGGCTTCGGCGTGCACCAGCCGGTACCCGCTGGCACCCCCCATGTGCGTCTCGGGGTCGCGGGCGAGCGCTGCGCGCCAGTCCAGGGCCGCCGCCAGCCGCGCCAGCAGCAGCGCCTCGGTCACCGGCTCGTCGTGCCGGTGCAGGAGCCGCACGGCGATCTGCGACGTCGGGTGCACCGCGGCCCAGCCGAGCGGCCGGCCGGCGGGGTCGAGCACCGGGGCGAAGCCGGGGTGCGCCGGCAGGCGCTGCACGTCGGAGCGGTAGACCCAGGGGTGGCCGGCCGTCAGGCGCGCGGCCCCTCGCGCCGCCACCGTCACCGGCGCCTCGTGCGTGACGCGCTGCATGGTGGCATGCTAGCGCGCCCGTGCGATACTGCCCCACGTGCGCGCGCGTGGGGCCGCCGCGCCATCGAGGAGGTCGCCATGCCCGGCATCGCCATCATCGGCGCCCAGTGGGGCGACGAAGGCAAAGGGAAGGTCGTCGACGCGTTGGCTGCCGAGGCCGACCTGGTCGTGCGCTACTCGGGCGGCGCCAACGCCGGCCACACCGTCGTGGTGGACGACGACGTCTTCAAGCTCCACCACCTCCCGTGCGGCACCTTGCACGAGCGTCCCGGCTCGGTGCTGGGCGGCGGCATGGCGATCGACCCGTGGAGCTTCCGCGAGGAGCTCGAGGCGCTGCGCGCGCGCCGCGACCCGGGCAGGGTCGTGATCTCGCACGAGGCCCACGTAGTGCTGCCGCACCACAAGAAGAACGACGAGGGCGGCGGCTTCGTGGGCACCACCGGTCGCGGCATCGGCCCGGCCTACTCCGACAAGGCCCGCCGGTTGGGGCTCCGCTTCGGCGACCTGATCGACGACGCGCGCCTGCGCGAGAGCCTGGAGCGCCTGCTGCAGGGCAAACCGAACTCGACCGCCCGCGTCGGTTGGGCCAGCGTCGAGGCCGCACTGGCGTCGCTGGCCGACATCCGCGAGTACGTCCTGCCGTTCGTGGGCGACGCCGGGGCGCTGGTGCGCGAGGCGCTCGGCAAGCGCCGTCGGGTGCTGTTCGAGGGCGGCCAAGGGACGATGCTCGACCTGGCCTACGGCACCTACCCGTTCGTGACCAGTTCGCACCCCACCGTGGGCGGGATCCTGGTCGGTGCGGGCGTGTCGCACAAGGCGCTGCACGGCGTGTACGGGGTGGTCAAGGCCTTCACCACCCGGGTCGGTCACGGCCCCTTCCGCACCGAGCTCCAGGGCGAGCTGGCCGACCGCTTGCGCGGCACCGGCGAGCATCAGTGGGACGAGTTCGGCACCACCACCGGCAGGCCGCGACGTGTCGGCTGGCTCGACCTGCCGCAGCTCCGGTACGCCACCGAGATCAACGGCTTCGACGGCCTGGTGGTCACCAAGCTGGACGTGCTGGCGGGGCTCGACGAGGTGCGCGTCTGCGTC
Source organism: Trueperaceae bacterium (assembly GCA_003567075.1). Taxonomy (GTDB): domain Bacteria; phylum Deinococcota; class Deinococci; order Deinococcales; family Trueperaceae; genus CSSed10-48. Next base: position 200 of record PXAU01000276.1, on the reverse strand, counting down.
GACGTCGATGCCGGTGGCGCGCCGGTGTACGCCACCCTGCCGGGCTGGGGCGACCTGGCCGGCCTGGGCACGCGCGAGGCCCTGCCGCACCAGGTGCTCGACTACCTGGGCCTGATCGAGGAGGCGACCGGCGTCCCGGTGGCGATGTTCTCGACCAGCCCCAAGCGCGCCGACACGTACGGCGCGGTCGCCTGGGACGG
>PXAU01000338.1 GCA_003567075.1 Trueperaceae bacterium | reverse complement strand
CGCCTCCAGAGGGCGGGGCCCGTCGCCTCGGCGCCCCGCCCCACGCACGAGCGAATCCCGCGCACGCCTCTCCTTGACAGGCGGCAGCGGCGACCGTACACTTTCTGCAACGAGTGGTTAAACGTTTAACCAGGCGTGTGCGTCACCCCCCGCACACGATCTGAGGAGGCGTGATGGCGAGGCTCAAGGACGTGGCCCAGGCTGCGGGCGTGTCGATCGCGACGGTGTCGAACGTGCTCAACGGCACCAAGGCGGTCACACCCGAGGTGGAGCGGCGCGTGCTGGAGGCCATCGCACGCCTGGGGTACCACCCCAACCCGCACGCCCAGTCGCTTCGCACCGGTCACAGCCGGACCTTCGGGTTGCTGGTGCCCGACCTCACCAACCCCTACTTCCCAGCGCTGGTGCAGGCGGTTGAGGCCACCGCGCGCGCGCACGGCCACGCGCTGCTCGTGATGGACGCGGGGAACGAGGCCGAACGCGAGGCCGAGGCGCTGGCGCTCATGGCCAACTACCGGGTGGCGGGCGTCATCTGGGTCCCGGTCGCCGACCGGGGCACGGCGAACGGCCACTTCCCCATCGTGACGGTCGACCGGCCCGTCGCCGCGTACGACGCCGTGGTCGCCGATCACCGCCAGGGGGGCGCGCTCGTCGCGCAGCACGCCTTCGACCTCGGGCATCGGCGCGTGGGGCTGCTCTCGGGACCGCGGGCGCTGCCGAGCGCGGCGCTGCGCCGCGAGGGCTTCCTGGCTGCCGCCGCCGGACGTCTCGACGTCGTCTGGGAGCGCGAGGTGCCGTTCTCGAGCGATCTGCCGCCGGACGTCGTGGCGCGCCTCGCCGAACCCGAGTGCACCCTCGTGGCGTGCGCCAACGATGCCGTGGCCGTGGGTGTGCTTCGGGCCCTTCGCAGCGCCAACCTGCGTGTGCCCGAGCAGGTCTCGGTGATCGGTTTCGACGACGTCCCCTGGGCCGACTTCGTCGAGCCCGCGCTGACCACGGTGCGCCAGCCACTCGGCGCCCTCGGCGCCGACGCCGTCACGATGCTGCAGGCGCGGATCGCTTCGCCCGAGCTCCCTCCACAGCGGTTGACGCTACCGGTGGAGCTGATCGAACGGCGCTCGGCAGCGCGACCGGTCTCGATCCGCGTGGCCGGTGACGACGCGAGAACGCGACCACGACCTTCCCCACCGCGCGTCGCAGCGAGCGACGCTCCGACCGGCGAGGGCGACGGTCGGCCCGCCCTGCATACGGAGGCGTGCGGCTGATGGCGCTCCTCACCATGACCGGCATGCACAAGCGCTTCGGCAACGTCATCGCACTCGACGACGTCGACTTCACGCTCGAAGCCGGCGAGGTGCACGCGCTCGTGGGCGAGAACGGCGCCGGCAAGTCGACCTTGATGAAGGTGCTCGCGGGGGTGCAGCCGCCCGACGCCGGCACCATGACGCTGGCCGAGCGCGAGGTGCGCTTCGCCAGCGTCACCGAGGCCCAAGCGAACGGCGTGGTGATGGTCTACCAGGAGCTGGCGCTGGTGCCGAGCCTGTCGGTCACCGAGAACCTGCTCCTGGGTCGACTCCCGCCCCTGGTGCGCTACGGCGACCTGCGCGCCCGTGCGCGCGACCTGCTGGCGCAGGTCGACCTGGCGATCGATCCCAACGCCGAGGTCGGCCGGCTCGGCATCGGCGAGCGGCAGCTGATCGAGATCGCGCGCGCGCTCTCGCGCGAGGGCCGCGTGTTGGTGCTCGACGAGCCCACGGCGGCGCTCTCGGCCACCGAAACCGACCATCTCTTCGAGATCATCGGCAAGGGGAAGGCCCAGGGGGTGAGCGTCGTGTACATCAGCCATCGCCTCGAGGAGGTGTTCCGCATCGCCGATCGCGTCACCGTTCTGCGCGACGGCAAGCGCGTGGGAACGCGTTCGCTGGCCGAGACCTCGGCCGAGGAGATCGTGCGCCTCATGGTCGGCAAGGCGGTCCGGCGCTACGAGCGGCCACAACGCCACGAGGCCGAGGAGCTGGGCCGCTTCGAGGTGGGCGGCGGCGGCGACCTCCAGACGACCACCATCGCCCTGCGCGCCGGCGAGATCGTCGGCCTGGCCGGCGTGATCGGCTCCGGCCGCGAGCGCGTGCTGCCCACCGCCTTCGGCCTCCACGGCACGGCGCGCTGGCGTGAGCGCCCGCTTCGGTCGCCGCGCGACGCGATCCGCGAGGGCATCGTGCTGGTGCCGAGCGACCGCAAGACGCAGGGGCTCGTGCTGGAGCTGACCGTCCAGGAGAACGTCTCGCTGGCCACGCTGGAGCGGCTGCAGCGCCTCGGGTTCATGCGCTCAGGCCTCGAGCGGCAGCAGACGCGCCGCTGGATCGAGCGCCTGTCGCTGCGGCCACCCGAGCCGCACAAGCCCGTGTTCGAGCTCTCCGGCGGCAACCAGCAGAAGGTCGTCATCGCCAAGGCGCTGGCCACCGAGCCGAAGGTGCTCTTGCTCGACGAGCCGACGCGCGGCGTCGACGTCGGCGCCCGCGCCGAGTTGTACGACGTGATCGACGACCTCTCGAGCCGCGGCCTCGGTCTGCTGCTCTCCTCGAGCGACACCGAGGAGTTGCTGGGGCTCTCCGACCGCATCCTGGTCTTCCGCGGAGGTCGCATCGCCACCACGCTCACACCCCCGTTCGCGTACGAGGAGGTCGTCGCACATGTCACTGGCGCGCATCAAGTGGCGTGAGATCTTGGGCCGTTTCGGTCTCGTGATGGCGCTGGTGGCGCTCGTCGTCATCCTGTCGCTGCTCTCGGACCGCTTCATGACGTCGTCGAACGTCATCAACGTGCTGCGCCAGATCTCGATCAACGCGATCATCGCCAGCGGCATGACGGTCGTGATCATCGGCCGCGGCATCGACCTCTCGGTCGGTTCGCTGCTCGCGCTCACGGGCGTCGTCGGCGCCTCGCTCGCCGTCGCCGGACTGCCCCCCGGTGTCGCCATCGCCGGCGCTCTGGCGCTGGGCACCTTCATGGGCGTGTTCAACGGGGTCTTCATCGCCTACGCCGGCATCGCCCCGTTCATCGTCACGCTCGCGGGCCTCACCATCTTCCGCGGCATGGCGCTCGCGATCACCGACGGGCGCCCCGTGAGCGGCCTGCCACCCGTGTTCATGACCATCGGCTACGGCAGCTTCCTGGGCCTGCCCGTACCGATCTGGATCATGCTCGGCTTCCTCCTGCTGACCCACGTCATCCTGCGCTACACGGCGCTGGGCCGGGCGATCTACGCCATCGGCGGCAACGAGGAGGCGGCCCGCCTCTCGGGCATCCCGGTGCGGCGCACCATCCTGTTCACCTTCGCCTACTCCGGCCTGGCCGCCTCGCTGGCCGCCATGGTCCTCACCGGCCGCCTCAACTCGGCCCAACCCTCGGCCGGCGTGATGTTCGAACTCGACGCCATCGCCGCCGTGGTGGTGGGCGGCACGTCGCTCTTCGGCGGCCGCGGCGGCGTCTTCGGCACGCTCGTGGGCGCGCTCATCATCGGCGTCATCAACAACGGGATGAACCTCTTGAACGTCCCGTCCTTCTACCAGCAGATCGTGAAGGGAGG
>PXAU01000153.1 GCA_003567075.1 Trueperaceae bacterium | reverse complement strand
GGAGCGGCAGTGCGTCCGTATACACCCCACCGCGCCCGCTGCAGCCGACCCCGCCGGGATACAATCTCGCTCGACGTTCGCCGTGCCTGGCCCTGTTGGTGCACTGCGCCACTTCCGGCCAGTTCGTCCTTACCGATCGCCGTCCCGTGTGACGAGGCGACGTGCGCTCGAAGGGAGGCCCGAGCCAACCCGCTAGCAGCACCACGTACTCTCGCCCTCGAGTAGAGGTGATCATGCAGCGCATCACAACCGTTTTGGCCGTGCTCGCATTCTTCGTGTTCGGACCGCTCGTCGCGTTCAGCGCCGACTACGACGCCTGGTTGCAGGCGGCGGAGCTCGGTCCCTACCAACCCGCCGTCGAGGACTGGGACGCCATCTACGAGCGTGCCCAGCAGGAGCCCCCGCTCCTCGTCTACGCCCACACGAGCCGGATCTTCGATGCCGTCGAAGAACTGCTCGAGGACTACCCCGGCCTCCAGATCGAGGCGCTCGACATGCCCGGCCAGGAGATCATCGAGCGCGTGGTGCGCGAGTGGGACGCCGGCCGGCGCGACATCGGCGTGGCGTTCATGGCGCTGCCCTGGCTCCAGCACGAGCTGCTGCTTCCGCGGCAGGCGGTCACCCGGTACGTCCCACGCGAGCTCGAGGCCCGCATCCCGGCGGCCGACACCGAGCCGCTGCTCAAGCACCGCTTCAGCGCCAGCGGCTGGATGTACAACGACGCGAACTTCGACAGCGCCCCCTGGGACAACATCTGGGAGCTGACCACCGAGCCCTTCCGCAACCGCGTCGTGGTCTCCGACATCTTCGGTGGTGCCACCACGCCGACGCACTTCACCGGCATCGTGCAGTTCTCCGACGAGATGGAGCGCCTGTACGAGGCGTTCTTCGGCGAGCCGATCGAACTGCACGGCACCGCCAACGCCGGCGAGGAGTTCGTCCGCCGCCTGCTGCAAAACGACATGCGCGTGCTCAGTAGCTCGCGTGAGGTGGCCGAGGCACTCACGAACTCGACAGGGCCGTTCGCCGGGATGACCGTGTACTCGCGCCTGCGCGAGGTCGCCGACGGCGTCTACCAGTTCGCGGTCGACACCCAGAACTCGCCGGTCGTCGTCGCCTACCACTACATCTCGATCGGCTCGTTCACCGAGAGCCCGAACACCGCGAAGCTGCTCGTCCGCCATCTCACGAGCGAAGAGGGCGGCCACTACTGGTGGGGCGCGAATTTTCCCGTCGACACCAGCTACGCGCTGGAAGAGCCGTTCACGCTCACGCTGGACGACTTCGAGAAGGTGTGGCGCATCGACGCCGACACCGCCAGCGACGTGATGGATCGCCTGCTGGACTACTGGCCCATCTGGCGCTAGACGCCCTCTCCACGAGCGATGGTCGGTGGCCGCTGGTCACCGGCCGTCGCCAGCCCCTCTATCCGCTGTACGAGCCATCGCTGGAGCCATGCATCCGTGAAATCGTTGACGACCCCTGGCCCTGGAACACTGTGGTTGCGCCGCAGGGTCAACTCGCTCAAGCTGCTGTGGCATCTCCCCCACCGCATCATGGCGTGGGCGTTCATCCTCGTGTTCGCCTACCTGATCGTGGTACCGGTGATCGAGATCGTCATCGGCTCGTTCCAGGTCCGCGAGCGCGACGTGCGCCGCATCGGCGCCGCGATCGGCGAGTGGACGGTGTTCTACTGGGAGCGCGCGTTCGCCAGCCCCTTCAGCCAGAGCATCTTCTACGAACCGCTTAGGAATACCGTCGTCGTGGCCAGCGGCTACACGCTGCTGTCGATGGCGCTCGGGGTCGCGCTCGCCTGGTTGCTGGTGAAGACCGACATCCCCTTCAAGAAGCTCATCAGCACCGCCATCATCGTGCCGTTCATCCTGCCCTCGTGGAGCCTCGCGCTCGCCTGGATCGCGGTCTTCCGCAACGACCAGATCGGCGTCGGCGCGCCCGGCTTCATCCAGGGCGTGTTCGGCTACGCGCCGCCGGACTGGATGACGTACGGGCCGATCCCCATCATCTTCGTGCTGGCCATCAACTACGCCGCGTTCACCTATCTGATCACCGCCGCGTCCTTGACCACCGTCGACGCCGCCCTCGAGGAGGCGGCCGAGCTCAAGGGCGCGACTGGGTTCATGCGCTTCCGACTGATCACGCTGCCGCTCATCCTGCCCGCTATCGGATCGGCCTTCATCCTGACGCTCGCCGCTGGGCTCAGCACCTTCGGGGTGCCCGCCTTCCTCGGCTCGCCCGTCAACTACCAGACGCTGTCGACCTCGCTCTACGCCGCCGCCGGCGCTGGCCGGTTCGGTGATGCCTACGTCTACATCATCGTGCTGATCGTGATCTCGCTCGTGGCGATCTACGCCAACGCGCGCCTGCTCGGCTCGCGGCGGCAGTTCACCACCATGACCGGCAAGGGGGCGGTGCGCAAGATCGCGCCGCTGGGCCGCTGGCGCTGGCCCATCACCGCCGTCGTGCTGACGCTGCTCTTCCTGGGCGCGGTGGTGCCGATCGTGATGCTCGTCTGGCAGAGCCTGCAGCTGCGCCTGGGCGATTACTCGCTGTCGAACCTCACCTTGGCCTACTGGATCGGGCGGCGGGGCGACTTCAGCGGCATCCTGGTCGAACCGCGCATCCTGAGCGCGGCCTGGAACAGCATCCGACTGAGCGTCAGCGTCGGCATCCTGACGGCGTTCGTCGGTGTGCTGGTCGGCTACGCCATCACCAAGGGCCGCGGCTCGCGGCTGGCCCGCGTCCTGGAGCAGGTCAGCTTCCTGCCGTACTTGATCCCCGGCATCGCCTTCGGCGCCATCTACCTGAGCATGTGGGCGCAGCCGCGCGGCATCCTGCCGGCCCTGTACGGCACCTTCGCGCTGCTCGTGCTGGCCGCATTCGTCAACCGCCTCCCGTTCGCGACCCGGACCGGCATCGCGGCCATGATGCAGGTCGGCCCCGCCCTCGAGGAGGCCGCGCAGCTCAAGGGAGCTGGCGTGGTGCGGCGCATGCGCTCGATCCTCTTCCCGCTCGTGAAAGGCGGTCTGCTCGCGGGCTTCATCCTGTCGTTCGTCTCGACGATCAAGGACCTGAGCCTGGTGGTCCTGCTCATCACGCCGCGCACCGTCGTGCTGCCGGTCATCACCATGGGCTTCGCCGAACTCGGCTACCGGCAGCTCGCCGACGCGATCAGCGTGCTGATCATCGTCATCGTCCTGGGCGGCACCTTCTTGGCGCAATGGCTCACCAAGACCGACCCACTCACAGGATTCGGAGACCGCTAGATGGGCAGCGTCGTCCTGGAGAACGTCACCAAGCGCTTCGGCACCGAAGCCGCGGTCGCGCAGCTCTCCCTCGAGATCGCCGACGGCGACTTCTTCTCGCTGGTGGGACCCAGCGGGTGCGGCAAGACCACCACCATGCGCATGATCGCGGGCCTCGAGCAGCCCGACGAGGGACGCATCTGGATCGACGGTCGGCTGATGTCCGACAGCCGCGACCTGACCATGGAGCCGGCGCACCGGCGCCGCATCGGCCTGGTGTTCCAGAACTACGCGCTGTGGCCGCACATGAGCGTGCGCGACAACATCCT